>DASUOZ010000696.1:0-8223 GCA_036276375.1 Pyrinomonadaceae bacterium
ACAGGACGCGAACGAAGAGTTGCAAGCCACCAATGAAGAATTGATGCTGACGCAGGAAGAGTTGCAGGTTACTAACGAAGAGTTTGAAGCGACCAACGAGGAACTTCGGGCGACTAACGAAGAGCTCACTAATAACGAAGAACTTCAGGCGATCAATGAAGAGCTGCAAACCACGAAAGACGAGTTGAGCGCACGCACCGTTGAGCTTCAGGAAGTGATGAAGCAATACCGGATGGAGCAGTTACAGCTCTCACAACTGCTCGAGCGGTTTCCACATTTCGTGATGGTGGTGAACGCTGATGACCTAACGGTCCAAACCATCAATACCTCTTACAAACAACTACTCGGCAATCGCGACGTGGCCGGTCTTCCAGTCACCGAACTATTCTCCGGCGATGAGGTGGATCAACTGACCAGAACGCTCAAAAAAGCAGTACGCGAAAGACAGACAATCTACACACAGCCCATTCACGCCGGCGTTGCCGACGGAAGGAACTACCGTCTGGTCCACACCGTGGTTCCGATTTCCGACGAAACCGGAAACAACGTGAATCGCTTGTTTATCTATAGTGAAAAGCCGGAATAACGGGATTCTTTTTGCGGCGAGACTGGTTTGAAATCGTTCCGCATGATCGCGTAACACTCACAGACCGCACGCTCCAGTACCTCTCGCTCCGTGATGTGCAGTTGCCCGCGGCGATACTCGATAGCATGCATCGCCTGCAACACACCGGCGGCGACGGTAATGCCGGCACGCCGTGCACCGAGCCGGCTGGCAATCATCTCCTGCGTTAATCGTAAATTGCCGCCACCGACGCGGTCATGGACCATCAACAACCAGCAGCACAATCGTTCCAACACCGTATGCCTCGTATTGCAAACGCAACGCTGCGAAACCTGCGTGATCAGTGAACGATAAAAGCACAGCAGCGATTTGAGAGAGTCTTCGCTGTTTAAGAACAAATGGTCGAGAGAACTGGCGTCGAGTTGTATTGCGTTGCCGCTAATCGACACCCAATGCCAATGCCGCGAAACTCCACTTCCCAGGATCGCGGAAACGCCCACCAGGCCTTCGCGACCCACCATCGACGTCTCGAGCGTGGTCCCATCTTCCATGATGGCCAGACTGGAAACGATCGAATCGATAGGAAAGTAGACTGTCTCGATCGCGTCTCCCTGTTCGTATAAGACTTGATTACGTTCGAGCGGGACGATCCTCAGTTGAGGAAACAGAAGATTTCGCGCCTCCGTAGATGCGAGCAGTTCTGTGAGAAGCTGGTTCTTGGCAGCGAGACTGCCAGGACGCAGTTCCTTCTCATCGATTAATGCTTCAAGGTTCTTGAACATCTCAGTACTCCGAGACTGCTGCGCTTTTCAGACCGAAATTGGCCTGCTGAATTCTAACCCTTGAGTCCGATCGCGTACAGAAAATGATCCTTGAATATTTGTTTTGTAATCTGTTCGAAACCGTACCGACAGTACGCCTGTCCGGGGGTAAAGTCCATGCAAACAATAAGCGGGTGGCCGGGGTGCCGTATTCTTTCCCATACCTTTGAGAAGCATAGGGTGTCCCGGCCTTAATATCTTTTGACCGCTCCGGCGGCGGTTTTCTACCAACACAATGCAAACAAGTTTTCCATGGTTCGACCGGCAAACTTCCCCCGTGCGAGCCTCGCTTATGTACCCTGAAAAGACCCGGCGCATCCTCTACATTGAAGATCACGCCGACACACGTGAGCTCGTTACTCTCCTACTCGCCCAGAAGAGCTACGAAGTGATAACTGGATCGACTATCGAAAGCGGCGTAGCACTCGCAGGCGGCGGCGACTTCGATCTGTACTTGCTTGATTCCTGGCTACCGGATGGCTCTGGGTTGGAGCTGTGTAAACAGATTCGGCAGTTTGATCAAAAAACGCCGATTCTCTTTTACTCTGCCGCGGCCTACGCAACGGACTCCGACTTGGCGCTGAAATGTGGGGCGCAGGCTTATCTCGTCAAACCGAGTCAGCCTTCTGAGTTGTGTGACCTGGTGACGCACCTGATCGAGTGCTCACATTAGTTTCGTCATTCGCACTCGCGTTTGCTTCAACCGCCGGCCACAGTCGTTGCCACAACCATCCCGACCCCCAAAGCACAACGGCTGCGACGAGAGTCAGCACCAGCCAGAAGCTCCAGTAAGACGTGAACGTTTGTTCCCATCCCGGTTGAACGGCGTGCGACAGATTTACGTTTAGCTCCGGCGCGGTGAACAGCCGTGAAACAACCTGCATTACGACCAACCACCCAAATGCATAGAGCCACGTGTGTCGATCCATACGATACGTTCTGAGCACTATCACCGCGACCGCGATCCCGCCGACGTGAGCGAGCGTCGAAGTCAGGAACACACCCCACGCCAGGACCACATACAGAAACCACACGATCAGGCCGGGAATCGTCCACAACGCCGCGACACGAACCAGCAACGGTTTCTCCACAAATAGACCAACGGCCAGCACCAGGTTGCCGATGTTGCACATCCAGAACATGTGCCCGAGTTGATCGATTCTCCAGTAGTGATTGCCCTGGGCGAGGAAAAACACGAGCGGCAATAGTCCGAGAAGACGCATTCGAGTTCGGGGGGAAAGATTCATCGCTTTGTATCCTCGCTTATCCCGCCAAAAAAACAAAGCGTCGTCTTGACAAGCCGGAGCTGTGAACAGAGACTGTTGCCGAACATGAGCTCGCTGGAAGATCTCCTCAAGAAATCAATACCCGAACTGCACAAGCGTTTCGTCGAGCGCTGCCGGCCCGTACCTAAAGGTTTACTTGAAGCGCTGGACACGGATCCACGCCAGGGCGCGCAACAACTCGCGAAACGTATTCGCGAACGCTACCGCGAGAATCGTTCGGAAGGTCAGCGTCTGCATTTTCTGCTGCGCTTCGAGATCGAACTGTGGGCGCAAGGCTACGGTATGGTCGCCGGGGTTGACGAAGCAGGCATGGCGCCACTCGCGGGTCCCGTCGTCGCGGGCGCAGTCATCCTGCCGCAAAACTACAAACTGCGCGGCCTTAACGATTCGAAGAAGATTCTCGATCCTGAGAAGCGAGATGAGCTCGCGCAACAGATCAAGCAGGACGCGATCTGCTGGTCAGTCGGCGTTGCCGAGGTCGAAGAAATCGACAAGATCAACATCTATCACGCGGGACTGCTCGCCATGCAACGCGCGGTCGAAGGTCTGAGCGGCAAACCCGACTTCATTCTCGTCGACGCGCGCAAGATTCCCCACTGCGACACGCCGCAACGCGGCATCATTCGCGGCGACGCGCTGTCCGCCAGCATCGCGGCCGCGTCGATCATCGCGAAGACTACGCGCGACGCCCACATGCTCGAGCTCGATCAGATGTACTCCGGCTACGGTCTCGCAGCGCACAAAGGCTATCCCACTCCCGAACACTGCCAGGCTCTCAAATCGCTCGGCGCACTCCCCATCCATCGCCGCAGTTTCGCGCGCGTTCGCCAAGCGCTTGGACTCGACCCGATTCAGACCGATCTATTCCCCGCCCCAGTCGAAGAATCATTTGCAGTTGAGGAATCACTTTAAGAGTTACTTCAAGCAATGGCTTCATCACTGACCGAGTACAAGCGGAAGCGGAAGTTTGACAAAACACCTGAGCCGGGACCGAAAAAGAAACGGACGCGCACCGGGCGGATGTTTGTCATCCAGAAACATCGCGCGACGCAGTTGCACTACGACTTCCGTTTGGAGGTAGATGGTGTGTTGAAGTCGTGGGCGGTGCCGAAAGGTCCGTCACTGGATCCGAGCGTGAAACGGCTCGCGATGCAGGTGGAGGATCATCCGGTCGACTACGCGAAGTTTGAAGGTGTGATTCCGGAAGGCGAGTACGGTGGCGGCACGGTCATGGTTTGGGATTACGGCACGTACAAACCCGAAGGAGAGCTGAGTCCCGCCGAAGCCTTGAATAAAGGAGATTTCAAATTCACGCTCGACGGGGAGAAGTTAAAAGGTTCGTGGGTGTTGGTGCGGACGCGCAATCGGCAGTGGCTGCTGATCAAACATCGCGATTACTACACGACGACTGAAGACGTGACCGAGCTCGCGCCTGTTTCAATTCTCAGCCGCCGCTCGTTGGCCGAGATCGCTGAAGACGAAGGCGGCGATATCAAGAAAGCCAGGACGGGCGATCCGAAAAAGATTCCACCCCGCACCGGAGTAAAGCGGCGGAAGAAGGGAGCCAAGGCGAAGGTGTGGCACAGCAATCGTGCCTCGTAGCGTCGCAAACTCCTTCGGTCGTCCTGATCGCTGGGTTTTTATCCCAATAATCCCCGGTAAGAAAGTTCTCCATCTACAACACTCGCCGCTGAAGTGTACGGATGCTCTTCTGTTTTCTTCTCGTCAATAATGTGCACGACGTCGTGCCCGGCGGCTTTCAAATAATCTGAGATCAGACTGCGATGACAACGCCACCACACTGCTTCCGCGCACATCACGGCCACTCGCTTCTCGGCGGCGAGTTCAAGTAGTTCTCTAACTCCGTTTCTGAACTGCTCGGTTTCCATGTGATCCGCATAACCGCGAAACTGCGCGTTGCGCCAGGCGCTGTTGTGCGAATCGGGCCGCGGCTTTCGCCGTCCGCCCAAACGTGGCTCGTGCCGGTAGTGAATATTGTCTAAAGCTAAGCGCTCGGCCAGCGAGTCGCGATTGAACTGGGGATAACGGCGCGACCCGGGAAACGTTCGCACATCAACCAATACTTCAACCTTGTGAGCAAGCAGAATCTGAACGAACTCTTCTGCACTCCTCGTCGAATGTCCAACAGTCCAAATCTTCATAATGCCCTTCAACTGTAGGCTTGCCGACGGTTAAAGATATGCTTCAAGTCGAAAGCGACCTTTCGCGGCCAACAACGGCGCCCACAGATCGCCCAACCGCCGCACCCGCGCCGGCACGTTGTCGATCCGAAACTCTTCCATCTTCAATCCTCGCTCTAACTCTTTCCACTTGATCGGCGTTGACACAGTCGGCAGATCTTTCGGCCGCACGGAATAAACAGACGCCAGCGTTCGTCCCCACGCATTCTGGTTGTAATCCACGAGCACTCGATTCTTCGGCCGCTTCGACACCTGATAGATCGCCGTCAACAACTTGGGCGCCTGCGGCGTCACCGCATGCGCAAACTTTTTCGCAAACGTCCATACCTGCTTTTGCGTCGGGCCGCGTTTAATCGGAACGTAAATGTGAATCCCTTTTGAACCCGTCGTCTTCACGAGGCTCGGTATCTCGATCGAATCCAGCGCCAACTTCAGAAACAACGCTGCTTCACACACTCGTTCAAACGAAGCGCCTGGCGTCGGATCCAGATCGAAATGCACATAATCCGGGCGATCTACGTCGTCACACTTCGCATACCACTGGTTCAAGTCGATGCAGCCGAGATTGATTACCCACATCAACGACGCGAGGTCCTGAATCATCGGGAAGTTGATGATGTTGCCCGACTCGTGCTCGATGTTGCAGATCTCAATCCACGACGGTCGCGGCGTCGGCGCGCGTTTCATAAAGAAGAAATCGCCGGCCGCGCCGTTGGGGTAACGCTTCATCACCATCGCCCGATCGACAAGGTGAGGGAGCAGCCACGGCGCGATGTCGAGGTAATACTGAATCAGGTCTCGTTTGGTGACGCCCAGCTTCGGCCAGAAGAGCTTGTTGAGGTTCGTCAGCTTCACGACACGATCCCCGACCTCCACGTCGAGCGTGTTCTTGTTCTTCGGTAACTTGATCGAGGGAACGGAGGCCTTGCGGCGCCTGGTTGGAGTCGAGCTTCGCTCCACGACCGCCGGGTGATACTCCCGCGTCGGAATGTTCGGCTTGGGCATTAGTTAAAGTTTAACTTGAAGAGAGATTTCTTCAATCTCTTTCTCAACTGCTTTCAAGCCGTTGAGCAGCACGTTGCGATGAGCAGGAAGGGTGGCGCGCTCGAGTTGCTGGAGCAGTCTGGATTTGGAAAGTACGAGCGAGTTGAGTCGTTCCTTGAGGTGGCGTTCTTCAGGTGAAGCCGCGGCTTTTTGCGACTCTGCCTGGCGCGACTCCCCGTCCTCGATCTGGTCCGCGACCGCCTTGCTTTCCCAACCACGAGCCATACTCGATCCCACCGAAGGTTTAGATAATCGCTCCGTCCGGCACAATTGCATTCTTCGGCACGATGATGATCCCGTCGCGAATGTAATAGGAACCGTCTGGTCCATCCGCCGCCGCGGTTCCGGCTTCATTGAGCAGCCGAGCGTTCGTGCCGATGCGCGCGTTCTTGTCGATGATGGCGCGTTTGACGATAGTTCCCTCGCCTACGCCGATGCGTGGCAAACTGTTGCCGAGATCGCGGCGCATGTCTTCAAACGACTGGTAGAAGTCGGCGCCCATCATGAACGACGCTTCCATCTGCACGCCTTTCGAGATGCGGCTGCGCAACCCAATCACGGAATTGGTTATCTTCGCGCCGTTGATGATGCAGCCGTCGCTCACGATCGAGTCGTTGATCTCCGTCTCTTCGATCTTCGACGGCGGCAAGTAGCGCGCGCGGGTGAAGACCGGAGCTTCCGCGTCAAACAAATTGAACTTCGGAATCTTCGACGTCAGATCGAGATTCGCGCGATAGAACGCGCCGATCGTTCCGATGTCCTCCCAGTAGCCGTCGAACATAAACGCCTGCACGTGACCAGAACGAATCGCCGCGGGAATTACTTCTTTGCCGAAATCCATCCAGCTCGGATCCTCGCCGAGCAACTGCTCCAAACGGTCGTACTTGAAAACGTAAATTCCCATCGACGCCAGGTAAGGACGACGCTTTGCTTCGTTTGCATCGAGACCGAGTAGCGTTGTATCGACCTGCATCGAAAGCAACTCATCGCCTTTCGGTTTTTCTTTGAACTCGACGATGCGGCCGTTCTCGTCAGCCTTCAACAAACCAAACTCACTGGCTGAACGCGCCTCACACGCGATCACGGAAACCGTCACGTCAGCCTTCGACTCATAATGGCGCTGGAGAAATTGTCGATAGTCCATGCGATACAGATGATCGCCGGAGAGAATCAACAACGTGTCGATGCCCCAGTCTCTGATGTGCGGCAAGACCTGTCGCACCGCGTCGGCAGTGCCCTGAAACCACTGCGGGCTCTCGGGTGTTTGTTCCGCCGCGATGATCTCGACGAAGCCGTTGGAAAACTGCGAGAAGCGATAGGTCTGCGCAATGTGTCGATTGAGTGAGGCGGAGTTGTACTGCGTCAACACAAACGTACGCAGGATGTCGGAGTTGATGCAGTTTGAAAGCGGGATATCGACGAGACGATATTTTCCGCCGAGCGGAACGGCGGGTTTCGAGCGTTGTTGCGTCAACGGAAAGAGTCGATTGCCGGCGCCGCCGCCGAGAATGACTGCCAACAGTTTTGTATTTGCAGGCATAGGAACAATTTTCGATTTTTGATTGTCGATTGTTGATTTCCGATGTCACTGTGTTAATCGAAAATCGACAATCAAAAATCGAAAATGAGATCACTTGTTAGTACGCTGACGATTTCGAAAACGTGGGCTTTGCGCCCGCTGCTTCCTGCGCGATCTTTACGCCGACACTGGCGCCTATGCGCGTCGCTCCTGCTTCGACCATTCTGCGTGCGTCTTCGAGACCTTTCACACCACCGGAAGCCTTGACGCCCAATTCCGATCCCACCGTCCGCCGCATCAACGCGACGTCGGCAACAGTGGCGCCGCCTTTTGAAAACCCGGTGGAAGTTTTCACGAAATCCGCGCCCGCTTTCTTCGCGGCGAGACACGCGCGCACTTTTTCATCGTCAGTCAGCAACGCGGTTTCGATGATCACTTTGCAGATCGCGTCGTACTCGTGGGCCACCTGGGCCACCGAACGAATGTCGTGTTCGACGAGACAATCGTCGCCGCTCTTGAGCGCGCCGACGTTGATGACCATGTCCACTTCCCTTGCCCCGTCGAAGATCGCGCGCCGCGCTTCGTAAGCTTTAACGTCGGGCAATGTCGCGCCGAGCGGAAAGCCGATGACGGTACAAACCGGCACGCCGCTGCCGCGCAGATTACACGCTGCGACCCGCACCCACGTTGGGTTTACACACACAGAAGCAAAGTGATAACTCGCGGCTTCCTGGCAAAGTTTTTTGATGTCTTCGTCAGTCGCTTCAGGTTTCAGCAAGGTGTGATC
>DASUOZ010000697.1:0-16333 GCA_036276375.1 Pyrinomonadaceae bacterium
CGTCAACGACCGTAATCTGCTTTGTGTTACGCAACTCGCTGACCAGCACCGACGCGCCTGCATCGTGCACCACCATCGTGAAAAGCTCGCCCGCGTTTACATTCGGCAACAGCACACGAAAGAGAATTGCTACAAACAACGGCGTGACCAGCGCGGTGAGCAGGTAACGATGCCTGATCGCGTCGACGAGATCTTTTCGACTGATCGCCGAAACTATGCCGAGGTTCATTCCGACAACCGCCTTCCTGCCAACTGAATGAACACGTCTTCGAGTGTCGCTTCGGCTGAGTGCAGCGTTCTCACCTGGCCGTTACTCAAGAGCTGCTGTAGTTCCCTTCCCGCGTCTGCACCATCCAAAGCGACAGCGACGCATTCGCCGTTAGCGAGCGTTACGTTCACCTCGTTTCGACCGTGCGCGGCCTTAAGATTGTTTGGCGTGTCCAGCGCCACGATCTGTCCTTCGCTCAGAAACGCGACGCGCTCGCAAAGCAGATCTGCCTCCTCCATGTAATGCGTCGTGAGAAAGATCGTGACGCCCTGTTTCGACAGGTCCATCACTAAACGACGGATCTCGCGGCTCACGATCGGATCTAAGCCGCGCGTTGGTTCGTCGAGAAAAATTATTTGCGGACGATGCAGAATGCAGCGCGCAATCAGCAGTCTCTGCTTCATTCCGTTCGAGTAGTGCTGCACTTTGTCTTTTGCCCGAGCGACGAGATCGACCTGCGCGAGGACCTCCTCGATGCGCCCGGTGTCCTGGCCGTAAAGCCTCGCGGCAAACTCGAGGTTCTCGCGTCCCGACATCCGTTCATAGAGATTTTGGTGTTCGGACACGACTCCGATGAGTGGTCTGAGGCGTTGCTGTTCCGTGACGATGTCGCAACCGGCGACGACACCGCGGCCGGAATCCGGGCGCAACTGTCCACTGAGCATGCGAATGGTGGTCGTCTTACCGGCGCCGTTGTGACCCAGGAACCCGAATATCTCGCCGGCGTCCACTGTGAACGAAATGTTGTTGACAGCGCGGAGGCTGTTGAATGCGCGGGAAAGCTTTTCAACCTCGATCGCCTTCATCAATTACTCCTCCTGCGGCTGCCAGTAATCCGGACTTTCTTTCATGTTCGGGTCGGGCCGTTCCATCCAACGCTCAGGACGATGCAGTTTGATGAAACCAAATTGTTTGTAGAGTCCCTGTGCATCCTTCGTCGAGAGCACCCAACGACGAAATCCCTGCAGCTCGGGATGAGCGAGGATGACTTCCATGAGCCATTTTGATAAACCGCGCCCGCGCTGCTCCGGCACTACGAAAACATCCGCTACCCAGGCAAACGTGGCGTAGTCAGTAACGATCCGCGCGAATCCCACCTGCTCGTCACCTTTGTACACGCCAAACGGCAGCGAGTTATCGATCGAGCGCTGGACCACCGCGCGCCCGCGCCCTTGCCCCCAATACGAATGATTGCTGATGAAGTCGTGAATCAGATCGATGTTCAGCCGCGAACGATCCGTGCTGATCTTGTATTCACCGCGTTGCCAATCCACCTGTTTCCCTCCGGTTACACACACGTTAAGATAGCGCTCCTATGTGTGGGAGATTTACGCTTAAAGAACCCAGGAGAGTAAGGCTTAATACCATAAATCCGTTGGACCTTGAAGATCTGATTCCGCGTTACAACATCGCTCCCAGCCAAAACGTCCTCACGGTGGTCCAGCGTGGCGCCGGCCGCGAAGCGACGTTCATGCAGTGGGGACTGATCCCGTCGTGGAGCACGGAAGCCAAAGGAATCATCAACGCGCGCACGGAAACGATCGACGAAAAACCGAGCTTCAGCGAGTCGTTTCAACGAAGACGTTGCTTGATTCCGGCCGATGGATTCTACGAATGGGAAAGGCACGGAAAGATATCTCAGCCCTACTACTTTCAAATGCAGGATGAACAGCCGTTTGCGTTTGCAGGCATCTGGGATCAATGGCGAACGGGCAACCGCTTGATCATCTCGTGCGCCATTATTACCACCACCGCAAACGAGTTGTTAGCGACGATTCACAACCGCATGCCCGTGATCCTGCCGCCCGAGCTACACGACATGTGGCTTGATGACCGTTCACCGGTCGCCGATTTGAAAGAACTGCTGGCGCCGTTTGACGCGGAGCAGATGAAGAGCCACGCGGTTGGCTACGAAGTGAACGATGCGAAGCCCGATCATGCGGAGCTCTTACGTCCAGTCACACCCAACATCGGCGTCACACCAAGCCTTTTCTAACCCCCGAGCCTGGCTTTGTCCTAAAAGTACCGCTTACGGCTCCGCCGCCGGATGTGCGGCGAGGCTACGCCTCGCCGTCGGTGCCTCCTAGGAAATTTGGGCTGTGCCCCTGGTTCGGCCTTTGGCCTACCTGTCGGGCAGAGCCCGTACCGGGGCATAGCCCATAACATGTATTTAAGTCCTCTTCGGCGGGGCGGAGCCCCGCCTCACATCCGGCGGCGGAGCCGTAAGCCACGCATTCGATGTCGCTAAACAAGACTTTTGGAGCAAAGCCGGCACGAGCTCAACGTTGCAGGCTTTTGATTGTTTGCGACTTGGCGATGGGTGTATCGTTGGCCTCACGATCCATGAGAGTCCTGGCGTTCGTCATCGTCACTTGGCTTGCCTGTGTTTGCGCCGCCGGCGCACAACAGGTCACAAAACCGGGCTCGATTAGCGGCCGCGTGATCTACGCGAACAAAGGCGTCGCCGGCGCCACCGTCAGCATTAGCAAAACCGGCGATGCGATTTCCGGTCGCGGCCTCACGCAAAAAAGCACCACCGACGAGGAAGGTCGGTTCCGCATTTCAAATCTCTCTCCGGGAACCTATTACGTTTGGCCGTTTGTGCCGTCGTTTGTGATCACCGAGTCGACTGGATCGTATCCAATGGGAAAGGCCGTCACCGTGGCGGAAGCAGAGAATGTTGACGAGGTCGACTTCCACCTTACGTCCGGCGGCGTGATTACGGGCCGAGTCACCGACTCGGCCGGACGTCCCGTGATCGACGAACGCATACACCTGATTCCGATTGGCGACGACGTGCGCCGGCTGGCCACCTCAATGTATCCGAGCATCAACGAAATCGGCACCGACGATCGCGGCGTCTACCGCGTGTTTGGTTTGCCGGCCGGCAAGTACAAAGTTGCAATCGGCGACGACTACGCAGCGTTCACGAGTACGACCGGCAGACGTTTCTATCCCCGAACTTTCCACCCCGACGTCACGGACGAAGCAAAAGCAAAGATTGTCGAGGTAACCGAAGCAGAAGAAGAGACCAACATCGATATCACGGTCGCGCGGTTGCTGACGGGATACGCTGCGAGCGGTCGTTTCATCGATGGCGACACCGGGAAGCCCGTCCCAAACATCGGCTTCGGTCTCACGATCATCGTTAACGGCCGGCCGAGTGGTTTCATGAGCGGCAACGGTGTGACCAGTGCTGACGGTGCTTTTCGGATCGACAATCTGCCGCCCGGCCGTTACGCAATCAACGTCATGCCACGTCCCGATAGCTCCTATTATGGCGAGTCGGCGCCGTTTGACATCTTCGACAGTGACGTCAGTGATTTGGAGGCAAAGATTCATCGTGGAGCGATGATCTCCGGCAACGTTTTGATCGAAGGTTCGACGGATCGATCCCTCGCTGCAAAATTCGCGCAGACGCGTTTGGAAACCGTCATGTGGAGCAGCGAGAGTGGCGCCGGTTTCGGTACCATGATGCTTACCAACATCAATCCCGACGGAAGTTTTGAAGTCGGCCCGGTTCAGAAAGGTAAAGTAACGTTTCGTCTCACTGCACCCGAGCGCAGCGCGCCTTCGGAATTCACCTTGCTGAGCATCGATCACAATGGTGTGGACAAAAGCGCCGGTATACAGGTGAACGCGGGTGAAAACATCTCCGGGCTCCGCATCGTTGCGGGTTATGGTACAGGAAGCATTCGCGGGAGTATCCGCAGTGAAGGCGGCGCGCTGGCTGAGGGCACGTTTGTCGACGTCCAGTTCTTCCGCCCCGGCAATCAACATAAGGTCGGGTATCAGCAGGTTGATGCTCGCGGTCGCTTCGTCTTCGAACGCGTCCCGCCCGGCAATTACGAAATAGTCGCGACGGCTTACTTGAACAACAACCGAATCACCAGCAAACAGTCAGTCGTCGCCAGTAATGGAACAGTCACCGAAGTAACACTAACGATCAATCTTAATGAATCGCCCAGACCGCAACCGTGAGATGCGTCTTTAACATTGCACTTCTCTTCGCAGTTGCGTTGATGTGGCCACCGGTTCAGGCCCAAACAACTCCCGAGCCAACGCCGGAAACCGCTTCAACAAAACTCGGATCGATCACGGGTCGCGTGCTCGTTGACGGTCAAGCCGTCAACAACGCGAGCATAGTTGTAACGCGTGTCGGCGCACCAAGGCCCACACGCTTCTCACCGACGAACGACAACGGCGACTTTGAAGCGAAGGGTTTGGAAGCCGGAGTCTATCAGCTCATTGTCTCGGCGCCCGGTTACGTGGCCAGCGCCGATCAGGAAACGTATTACCGCGCCGGCGATTTCGTCACCCTGACGATGCAGAAGGGCGGCGTGATCACCGGCAAAGTTTTGAATGCCGCTGACGAACCTGTGATTGCCGTAAGGGTGCGCGCGATTCGGATTCGCGATGAAAACGGAAAGCCTGTCTTCACGTCGGGATGGAACCCCGACCGCGTGACCGACGATCGCGGCGTTTACAGACTTTTCGGCTTGCGTCCCGGCACTTACCTCGTTGCCGCGGGCGGACGGGGATTGAGTGCGTTCGGCATCAATGGCTACGATCACGACGCACCCACCTACGCGCCTTCTTCCACGCGAGATACTGCGACGGCCATTTCGCTCGCGGCCGGCGAAGAAAAGACGATCGACATTCATTATCGGAGCGGCGCGGGTCACCGCGTGAGCGGCAGTGTCAATGCAGCGGTCAGCCAGCACTCACCCTGGATCTCAATCATGCTGGCACGATTAATAAACGGCGTGCCTGATGCACAAATGTCGACCTATCAAAACTCGGGCGCAAAGGGTTTTGAATTCAACGGTGTGGAAGATGGCGACTATATGATGTGGGCCCAGTATGCGCCGGCGCCTGATGACGTGCACGCGTCCGATCCGCGCCGCATAACAGTGAAGGGCGCGGACATCACGGGCGTAGTTTTGGACGCCAAACCGTTGGCCTCAATCGCGGGAGAGCTCGTACTGATTCCCCCAACGGCGGAAGCCTGCAAAGGAAAGCGCCAGCCATCGTTTAATGAAACAGTGATCGCGGTCCAGCGCAAACAGAAGCAGGCCTCGAAAGCAGAGCCGGAGGTTACTCCGCACATTCCAACACGCGAATCCGCGCAAGTCACTGCGGACAAGTCGGCGGGATTTGTGCTGCGCAGTCTCGCGCCCGGGCAGTATGAGTTCGCGGTGCGTTTCTTCGCGAACGATTGGTATCTGCAATCAATTAATCAACGCACGTCTGATCTCGCACGCAGCGCATTAACTCTGAAGTCGGGCGAACGTGCAACGGGCGTGAAAGTGACGCTGGCGGGAGGCGCGGCAACACTCTCCGGAAAAGTCGAAAGCCCAGATGATCAGCCCTTGCCGGCGACGTTGTTTGTCTACCTCGTGCCTGCTGAGAAAGAGAAAGGCGATGATCCGTTGCGGTTTTCGGTGGCGCCGGTGGACGCGGATGGCTTGTTTGCACTCGAGCAGGTGGCGCCAGGGCGTTACTGGTTGATTGCGAAAGTTGACAACCTCAAGAGCAACAAATCACTGCGTTCACCAGACGCAGCCGACGCACGAGTCAAACTTCGCCGCGAAGCTGAATCGGCAATGGCGGAAGTCGCGCTGGAGCCTTGCCAGAACGTGACTGGACACAAACTGGTCTTCAAATAACGCGCCATCCGCGGAACTTTCGTGAACGTGGTTCGACCTGCAGTTCTGGACCGCCGTGTACTGGAAGCGGTAAAGTATTGCCCGAGGTAACTTCCATGCAGTCATTCGTTGAAGCCTGGCGGTTGTTGTTACTGCTCACGATCTTCGCGTTTCCGCTCCTGCTTGGAATTCTGCTTTATTTCAGACTCAGCCGAGCGCCGCGCTGGGTGGCGGCAATCGCGACGATCCTGGCGCCCGCCGTTTTCTTCGTTTTCCTTGCTCCCATTCATCTTTTTGCAGGCATGAGTGAAGCCCCGGCGAGAGGTGCATCGTGTGGCATGCCGGCGATGGGCGCTATACTTCTCTTGTACGCGGGGACCGCACTTCAGTTGGTGTTAGGCTTATTCACTCTGGCGGCCCTCTCTGCAAGGAGACGTCATCAGGTATCCGCTAACCAAACGTGAGTCTGCGATTGCCCCACTGACTATCCTGATGGTCGTGAGCGTGCTCGCCCTCGCGACCTGCGCGAGCGCACAGTCCACGACTAGCATCGACACAAAACTCGCCGCGCAATACTTTCGCCAGCTCAAGCAGACTTCCGACCGCGATGGTGGCAAGACGTGGGGCGTCGCTTTGTATGGTCCACTCATGTTTGTCGACGCGCGCAGCGGCAACGTTGTCGCAAATCAAGCAGACGTCGAACATAAGCTAACGCCGCAGGACGGTGTGTTCGTCGGCACACTGCCGCGTGAGATCAATCCGGCGAATACCGCGTTTGACTGGGCCGGCGTGCATTGGACCATGGTGCTGTGGCCGGTGTCGGAGTTTCGGCAGACGCGCGAGCGGTTGTTGTTGCATGAGTGCTTTCATCGTCTCCAGGAGAAACTCGGATTGCCCGCGCGCGACGCGGTGAATGCGCATCTCGACACGCTTAACGGTCGCATCTGGATACAGATGGAGTGGCGGGCACTGGAACGCGCTTTACGTGAGAGTGGTCCGGCGCGCAAGGCGGCGATCGCTGATGCGCTGCTTTTCCGCGCGTATCGTAGATCGCTGTTCGCGGATTCGGCCGGCAACGAAAACGCGCTGGAGCTGAATGAAGGATTGTCGGAGTACACGGGCGTGAAGTTGAGTTCTGCGGATGTGGGCGAGACCGCGGTGCGAGCGAATCTGATCCTGCGACAGGCGCGCAACAATCCGACGTTTGCGCGATCGTTTGCGTACGTTTCGGGTCCGGCCTATGGTGTGCTACTCGATCTCAGCGGGCGTCCATGGCGGACCGGTTTGAGTCCCAAGGCTGATCTCGGCGTACTGCTACAACAGCGATTCGGTCTGAGAGTTCGCGCGTCAGACGCGGCGGCGCGTGCTGCGGTATCGCGTTACGAAGGTGAAGAGATCATCACGGTTGAGACTCAGCAGGACGAGCGACGCAAGCAGCAAATTGCCGAGGCGCGAAAGAAATTCTTCGACGGTCCCATACTACTACTCCCTTTGTCTGCCGACGTGAGTTACACCTTCAACCCGAACAACGTGATCGGCATCGACGCCGGCAACACCGTCTACCCGGCGATGCGCATGGTCGACGAGTGGGGCGTTCTGACAGTAACGAACGGAGCCATGCTCGAGCGCGGCGCGACGGGCTTTCTCACTCGCGCTCGCGTGACGGCGCCCTCCGACGTCTCGGCACGTCCGTTGAAAGGCGAAGGCTGGTCCCTGGAATTGGCAACCGGATGGGAACTGATTCCGGGCGAGCGATCTGGTGATCTGGTTCTGCGAAAGAAATGACCGAGGTGGTTTTCTCACCTCGAGTACAAACCCAACTGCACCTATGAAAACCCTCTACCTGATTGCCGCCATTCTCGGGACGGCTCTCCCACTGTCGCAGTTCATCCCGTTTCTGAAGACACACGGATTAGATCTGACACTCTTTTTCACGATGCTCTTCAGCAACAGCGTGTCGGCGTTTTTCGGGATGGACGTAATCGTAACTTCCGTGGTCCTGTGGCTATTCGTTTTTGCAGAGGGACGTAGACTCGGAATGCCGCGCCTGTGGTTGTACATCCTCTGCAATCTCGCGGTCGGCGTTTCTTTAGCCCTTCCCCTCTTCCTCCTCTTCCGCGAACGCGCGCTCGAGAGCAAGCATCAGTAGTTCCAACGAGGTCACGGCGTGAGCTTTGCCTCGAAAGTATATTTGCCACAAAGAAGCACTAGAAGCACAAAGGTTTTCCTAACAGATCTGTGCCTTTTGTGCCTCTTTGCGGCGCTTTACTCATTCCGCAACGCTGTTGTCGGATCTAACCCAGCGGCGCGCTGGGCCGGGAGCCAGGAAGCAAGGACGGCGATCACCAGGAACAACACCGCTACCGCTACGAACGTCACGGGATCGGTGGGTTTCACTTCCACCAGCATGCTCGCCAGGACGCGTGTCGCCGCGAAGGAGGCGAGGAGGCCGATCGCGATGCCGATCGCGCTCAGGTAGAGGCCTTTGCCCACCATCAGTCGAAAGATGCGTGAAGGCGCCGCGCCGAGCGCCATGCGCACGCCGATCTCGGCGGTGCGTTGACGGACGGAGGTTGCCAGCACGCCGTATAAGCCCACGCCCGCGAGTAAAGCAGCAATGGTTGAGAAGACGCCAATCAGCAGGAGCGAAAAGCGGGTCTGCGCCTGCGCCTCGACCACCAGCGTGTCCATCGGTTGCATCTGGTTGATGAACGTTTCCTTCCCCATACCACGGACCACTTCGCGCACGGCACCAGACAACGCCGCCGGATCGCCATCAGTCCGCAACGCCCACCACGACGCAGCCTGGTTATTCACATATCCATCCGTCACGAACAGTTGCTCGCGGCCCGGTTCGATCAGCGACGTGTTGCGCTGATGGACCACCACGCCAACGATCTCGCCCCACTGCGCTTCAGGCGTACGCACCCGAAACAAAATCTTCTTGCCCACCGCCGACTCGTTTGGAAACGCCTTCGCCGCCAGCGCCTGGTCCACGATGAGCAGGTTGCGATCAGGCGTGTTGTCTTCTTCCGTGAAATAGCGTCCGGCTAACAGTCTTGTGCCCATCGCCTCGAAGTATCCCGGAAGAACGATCTGAAGATCAGCAGCCTGAAACTTGCTCGGATCTTCCTGTGCTTCGGCTCCACCCCAACGCACCGGGTTGAACCCGCCCGCGAGCGGCAACGGGAACGACGCCGTCACACTCTGCACACCCGGAAGCGCGTCGAGTTGTTCGCGAAGCTGGCGCTTGAACGTGCCCGCTTCCTGCGGTGAGTTGCCGATGTTGCCGAGCAGTTGAAACGTCAACAGCCCGCGCGGCTCAAACCCGAGATCCACACGCTGAATGTTTAGAAACGTGCGAAACATCAACCCCGAACCAATCAGCAGCACAAACGCCAGCGCAACTTCGATAACGACGACGGCATTACGCAAACCCGCCGCACCGAGCGCAGCACTCCGCCCGGCAGCACGCAAGGTCTCCATCAGGTTTGGCTTCGCAGTGCGAATCGCCGGAATGATCCCAAACAGCGCCGCAGACAACAGTCCCGCCAACACGGAAAACGCCAACACCTGCCAATCAATCCCGACCGCGTTCAACCGCGGCAGATTCTCCGGGGCGATTGAGAGCAGTTGGCGAATGCCTAAGTAAGCGAGGCCCACGCCGATGATCGTTCCAAGTGCAGCGAGAACGATCGCCTCCGCGAGTGTTTGCCGCACGAGTTGCCACCAACCCGCGCCGAGCGCCGCCCGCACAGCGAGCTCACGTTCGCGCGAAGAAGCCCGCACCAACATCAGATTCGCCACGTTGGCGCACGCAATCAACAACAGAAAAATGACGGCGCCCATCAACGCCAGAATTGTCGGCCGAACTTCGTCTACCAGGTGTTGCTTCATCGGCACGAGTTGAAAATACTGGCCCGACGTGCGCGAGATCGTGTTTTCATCGCGAATCTTTTGCGCGACGGTTTCGGCTTCCGCCTGCGCCTGCACGAGCGAAACACCAGGCTTCATCCGCCCAATCACACGCCACTGCACGTTGTTTCGATTGGCAACGTCGTAGGGAATACGCGCGGCAATCCAAACACCAGGAAACTGTTCGAGGTTCGCTTTCGGAGGAAACAGCAATTCAAAACCCGGCGCGAGCACGCCAACGATGATCGGCGGTGGTCCAAACGCGGCGGACACCGGAAGCGGTTTACCGACTATCGATCGATCGCCACCAAAGCGCTGTTGGAAGTAGTCGTGACTCAGGATGACCATCGTCGGCAACGGAGCCGGCGCGTTGGCTGCCGCCGCATTACCCGCGGGAGCTGCCGGCGGCGGCGCTTGCGCGACGCCGTCAGACTCCTGAAAGTCTCGGCCCGCAATCATCGAACCTCCCATCATTTGAAAGAAGTTTGTCGACACCGAGGCGGAGCGAATGCGTTCGGGAGTGCCGTCGACACCAGGAAGCGTGAATCGAAAAGTATTCACTGCCGCGAAATCTTCGAAGTTGTTTTTCGCGTTGTTGCGTAGATCGAGAAAGTCGGCGTTGGAAAGCGGGAAGTCTTTGACGTTCCGCTTCTGCAGATCGCCGCGGGCCAGGACCAGCCGTTCCGGATCCTTGTAAGGAAGTTTCCGCAGCAACACTCCGTTTGTGACGCTGAAGATCGCAGTGCTA
The DNA here is from genome assembly GCA_036276375.1 of Pyrinomonadaceae bacterium. Lineage (GTDB taxonomy): Bacteria > Acidobacteriota > Blastocatellia > Pyrinomonadales > Pyrinomonadaceae > PSRF01. The sequence continues at coordinate 10,580 of DASUOZ010000697.1, forward strand.
GCTCCGATCGCGAGGGCGATCGTCACTACGACGGTGATTGTAAAAACGGGGCTTTTGCGCAGCGTGCGAAACGCGAAGAAGAAGTCGGTTAGCATGGCGGGAGTTTAGACGCTCCCTCCATTTTCAGCCAAGAGAATTTGGCAGAAACCACGACCCGCGATGTCACCGCCGCCGAGAATCATCAGCGGCCACTTTACAGGTGTGCCCAAAGGGCATATCCTACCGCCCTCATTCCCCTTAACGAGTCGTCTCCGTTCGTGAGCCAGGAGGCGAAAGTGTTACTTGTTCGATGGAAGGTAACGTTGACCCCGCCTTCCAGGCACAGTCGAGTTTCACAGTTCTACCTTCTGCCCTCGCGCTGCCCTCGCGGCAATCTTCAATTTAGACAAACTGGGGGTATGAAAATGCCTGACAAACAAATGCTGGCGTTCGAAAAGGCAGGCAGACGTCAGACGAGAATCCTCTACCTGGTGACCTTGGTACTCGCTGCGGTGGCACTTTCTCTGGTCGTGGTTTCACGCAGTTTTGCGGAAAAGGAGTCGGTGCACGCGCAGGGACCACCAGCTCAAAGCAACGCCGCAAGAAAGAAGTTGAGAAACTTCGACGCGCAGATCGTCGCGAATGCAAATGAGCTCTTGGCAGCAGGTAGAGCCACATTTCGCTTTGACACTTTTGGCGACGAAGTGTTTTGGGGCGACACGCTTCAACTTCATCAGGCAATCAAAGGCGCCGCTCTTGGCGGAGTAGGTCCGGGAATTAGTCCGAGCACTGCTTTAAGCCTCGGCCTGAAAGTGGACGTTGATGCTTTACCACAACCGCTGATCAATCAAATCAAACAGGGCAAGGTCAATCTTAATGATCCGGCTACAACAGTTGCGCTGCTGAAACTGGACGCCGTGGTTGGAGTCAGAGGAGTCTTTTCCGGCAATAACCTGAACTCGATCGGCATCACGTGCGCGTTCTGCCATTCGACCGTTGACAATTCGCTGACCTTTGGCGTCGGTCATCGACTCGATGGTTGGGCCAACCGCGATCTCGACGTCGGCAAGATTGTCGCCGCGGCGCCGGACCTGAGTGCTTTTGCAAATCTGCTGGGAGTCAGCCAGGACACGGTTCGAGCCGTATTGAACAGTTGGGGACCAGGCAAATTCGACGCGGAGTTGATCCTGGACGGTAAGGCGTTCAATCCACAACAAGTAACCAACGGCGTGGTCACCGGCACAAATGTTCCGGGCGCCACTTTGATTCCAAACGCCTTTGATCTCGCTGGATACAACGAGCATACGTGGACGGGATCGTGGGGCACAGTTAGTTACTGGAATGCGTTCGTCGCCGCCCTCGAAATGCGTGGAATCGGCAGGTTCTACGATCCTCGGCTAAACAACGCGGCTAAATTCCCGATCGCCGCCGCAAATGGTTTTGGAGATCTGCCGCACATTCCACCTGAGCAGGATCGAATTACCGCGAAACTGCCCGAGCTGCATTTCTATCAACTCGCAATTCCTGCTCCCGCACCGGAGGCCGGAGTCGATTTCAACGCAGCGGCGGCAGCGCGTGGCGACGATCTCTTCAGCGGTAAAGCGAAGTGTAACGATTGCCACGTCCAGCCGTTGTTGACCGAGCCAGGATGGAACCTGCACACACCGGCGGAAATGGGTATCGATAGTTTCCAGGCGGACCGATCACCGGACGGTGTCTACAAGACGATGAACCTGACCGGCGTCTTCATTCGTGAGAATGCCGTGTTCATGAATCCGGCGAACCAGGGACGCTACTATCACGATGGACGGTTCCAGACATTGCTGGACGTTGTGAATTTCTACAACACCCGGTTCAGCCTGGGACTGACCGCGCAGGAGAAGACCGATCTGGTTGAATATCTCAAGTCGCTACCTGAAGAGTGATTGCCACGGACCGACACAGACGACACGGACAAACTCGTAAAGAGTCAGTCCGTGTTCGTCCGTGAAATCCGTGGTACTACCTCTTGGTGGCCAAACTTTTCAGAGCTGTTTCGATCGCGGACTTCACTGCTTCGTAGCTGTTGTCCGAGATTCGTTTGCCGTTGATGTAGAGCGTCGGGGTGCCGTTGACGCCGAGCTTGCGCCCTTCAATCACGTCCCGTTGAACCTTCTCGGCAAACTTACCGCTGTCGAGCGACGCGTCGAAGCGCGCGCGATCGAGACCAAGCTCAGTCGCGTACTCCCGAAGCTTATCGACGCCCAGCGCTGACTGGTTACGAAAAAGTAAACCGGCATATTCCCAGTACTTGCCCTGTTCACGCGCGGCTTCCGCAGCTTCAGCAGCTTTGCGCGCGTTCGCGTGCTGCGAGAGCGGGAAGTCGCGCACCACCAATCGCACTCGATCGCCAAACTCAGACACGATCTTCTCGAGCACCGGATGTTGCCGCGCGCAACTCGGGCACTCGAAGTCGGTAAATTCGACAATCGTGACGAGCGCGTTGGCGGTTCCCTTCACCGGTTGATCGTCCATCGCGATCGAGAACGCCGGCGACTCAGGAGCGGTGAGATTTACCTGGATCGTCGCTGCTTTGCGCAACTGTCCGGCGAAAGCGACGGTCGCTTCCTGCTCTTTCTGTTCCTGAAGGTACTGAATGATTTGCGCCTTTGTCTGGGCGAAGTCGCCGCTGATCCAATCTTTATTTTCGTCAAAGAACGCTTGCGCCTGTGCGTCAGTCGCAGGCGGCACTTTCGCGCTGACTTCCGTCTCCAGCAGCGCACGCGTTGTGACGCCTTTCTTCTGTGCCTCCTGCGAGAGCAGTGTGTCGTTGATTTTCAGTTCGAGGTCCTGCTTACGGAGTGCGTAAACCTGTTCCTGAACGTTGAAGATCAACGGTTGCAGACTCGTTTCGATGTCGCCCAGCGTGATCTGCTTGTTGTTGACGACGGCCAACACGCGCGTGCGATCCGCGCTGGTTGCTGGTGGTGCGGTTGCCTTCGCGATCACCTTCACCTGGGCCGCGGTGCGCAAACGTTGGGCCAGCTTTTGTGCCTCTTCCTGCTGACGCTGATAACGCAGAAATTCAATGATGTTGGATTTCTCATCTTTGAACTCCGCTTTGATGCTGGCCTTGTTCTTCTCGTAAAACGTCTGCGCCTCGGCCTCGGTCGGCGTTTGCACCTTCGCGATGACCTCGTCTTTGATCAACTGCGACGGAGTAACGCCGCGCTTCTTCGCTTCGCTTTCCAGCAACAGCGAATCGATTTGTAGATCGAGCTCACGCTGACGTGCCTCGACGACCTGCCGCTGTAACTGTTCCACACGCGAGCGCGTTTCAGGGGCCAGATCCTGTTTCGTGATCTTGATGCCGTTGACGACGCCGAGCGTTTCCGGCAGTGGCTTATCTTCGCAGCCGCAATCGCTGAGCTGAGCAGCGACGGGCGCACTCATCACAAACGTAATTAATAGGACGAATAAGAGTTGCTTCATAGTGTTTCCGTTCATCTGTTTTAGCGGCTACTTCGTAGCAGCGCCTTTGTCATCAACGACGCTTTCAACTACCTGCACGAGTTCGGCGACGTTTGCCATGCCGAACGCTTTCTTCCACAAGCCGGTTGGCTCGTTGCCGATGATGAAGATCGTCTTGTGGTCGTCTTTCCGCTCGACGTACTGGCCCAACTTGTAGAGCGCCCAGTCGAGGTTTTCTTTTTTGCCGGTGAGAAAAATCCAGCCGGGACCGGCGTGAAAATTCTTCGCGTACTCTTTCAGCCGCGCGGGCGTGTCGACTTCCGGATCGACGGTGATCGAGACGAAGAAAACGTCGCGGCCGACGCGTTCACCGAGTGCCTGCTGAATCTTCTGCATGTTGCGATTCATCGGCGGGCACACCGAAGTGCAGCTCGTGAAGAAGGCGTTGACCACGACGGTTTTGCCTTTGAGCACGTCGGAGTAAAAGCGCACTTTCTTGCCGTCCTGATCGATCAGTTCAACGTCGGTGAAGTACTTCTCCGCCGCCGACGACTTTTCGGGAGTTTTCGACATGTGCGTATGATCGTGCGGCGCAGGTGGCGCCGCGGGTTTCGCGGGCGTGGCCGGGTTCTGAGCCGGTGTTTGGGCTGCGGCGTTAAGCGCGGTCGTGAAAACCGCCGCGGTCAATAACAGTAGTAAGAAGAGTTGTCGTTTCATTAGTTCGATACCTCCGCGGAAGCAGTCTTGCCGGCGATCGCGCCGTTGATGATTTGCACGAGTTGACTACTGGTGGCCAAACCGTACGTGCGGGTCCAGTTGCCATTTGCGTCGCCGATGAGGACAGTCGGCGAGTGATCTTCACGACGCGCGGATGACGCGCCGAGCGCGCGCAGCAGTTCATCAACCTGTGGCTTGGCGCCTGTGACAAACGTCCAACCTGCACCCGCGTGGAATTTCGCGCCCCAGGCTTTCAACCGTTCCGGAGTATCGGTCGCCGGATCGACGCTGATGGAAATGAAGCGCACGTCGCGACCGACTTTGTCGCCGAGCTCTTTTTGCACGCGGGCGAAAGTTGCGCCCAGCGGCGGACAGATCGTCGTGCACGTGGTGAAAATAAAATTGATCACGACTGCCTGACCTTTGACGAGATCCGTGTAGAAATGGAACTTTCGTCCGTCCTGGTCCAACAGCTCCACGTCGGGAATATTCATTTTCTGAGTGACACCTGATTCGTTCTCAGCAACAGGTTCGGTCTGCGCCGCGCTGGTTTCTGCTTCCTTCTGCTCGACGCGACGCAGGTCCATGCCGCACTTCGGACACCGGCCTTTTTTCTTCGACGTCACTTCCGGGTGCATCGGGCACGAATAAACTTGCTGTGGCCGCGGCGCTCGCTTTTGAGCGTAAGCGGGGGCGGAGATAGAAGCCCCGATAAAAAACAAACAGATCGATAAACCGATAACGAAGCGCACACTGCTTACGAGGCGCACATTGCTGATCACACGCATTTTATTTATCTCCCTCCTTTGCCGCCGAGTTGGTCGTGCTGGCCGTAGTCTGTAACGTCAGATACGGTAGTTGCCGGAAACTCACACCCTGCGATCGACTCTCAACAAACACGAGATACAAGCCCGTCTGCGGCACTTTGATATCGAGCTCATAAACACCTTCGCCGACTGGCTTTGCAAAGTCGCGCTTCTGCCACGCTCCCGACGACAACAACGTCAGCACGCGCACGTCTTTCAAATCACTCTTCGCTTTGGCAGTCGCGTTGTCGACGATCTTGAAGCGCAACTTGTAGCTCTCGGCGACACGGAGTTGCGTGTCTTTGTTCAGGTACTCGATGCGCAGCGCAACCTGCTTTTCGCGCGCCACGTCGGGATTTGGTTTCGCCTCCGCGTTGAAGCAGTGCGTTATACGCGGCGAGTCGAGCAGAAACGCAACGTCGTAAACGCCGCTCTTCGGCAGTTTGGTCGTGGTGGTGTAAACACCCGCGGTCGCTTCACGCAGCGATCGATCGACGACCATCACTGCGCGCGGCTCGCGACGGTAGTTCTGAAAACTGCCCATCGGCGCCGCCATGCCTTCCGAGTAGTAATAAATGACGCCGTCAGCGGGATTCGCGACCAGCACTGAATTGCCTTCCGGCGCAGGCACGATCACGTCAGCAATGCTGGCAGCGGTCCGCGACTGCTCCGGCACGGTCTGGCCGCCCGGAAATTTTGCGAGGTCCGGTTGGCCCGTTAACGTGCTCAGCCGGATCATGCTGACTTCAGTCGAACCGGCGCTGCGAACGTACGCAAACACGTCCGTGAACGCGATTTGATC
>DASUOZ010000698.1:0-2472 GCA_036276375.1 Pyrinomonadaceae bacterium
TTGGTTCCCGGGGCTGAAGAGACTTATCGATTTACGGCCCCGCGGTTAGTTGATTATTGTCTTACTCTGAACCTCGACGTTTTTATCGAGAAGGCCATTGAACGAGTGCGGGATGAAGCTTTGTTTGAAATTGGTCCGAAACGGAAAAGGCGGGCAGTGACCGCCAGGCACGTGCAGGATCCGGAACCGGCAGTGAACCATCGGCCCGGAGTTAAGCACATCTACCTGACGCCCCAGGGTGGGATTATGGTCACTGAAGCCGAGGGCGTGACGAACTTTGCCGGCTCCATCGACCCGGTCATAACGGACGATCTCAACAACCGCTGTCTGCAAGTGGTTGATCACTGGACCAACCATCGAACCTTCGAGCAAAGATTGCGCGGAATAGGGCGGCAACTGTTGGATGCGATCAAGCACGGCGCCCCCGACCTGATAAAGCACTTAACGGCGGTTTCGCACCGTCAACAGGTAATTTTCGTGACCAATAGTGAGGGGTTGAAAATTCCGTTTGAGCTCCTGACGCTTGATAAGTCGAATTTGGCTATTGATGCCGCCGTTTCGCGAAGTCTTATAAACTGCCGGCTGCCGGCGGAAGTTCGCTCCCCGTTTCATCAATTACTCACCTCACTGAGCGATACAATTACACCGCTGAGAGTCTTGCTCGTCTCTTCGGATCCTGAGTCAACGGTTTCTTCTGCCACAGAGGAACTGACGGCGGTTAAAGACCACATCCAGGCAGGCTGCCGTCGCCTCGCGCTGGACGTGGAGTTTGTGGAAATCGCCGGACATGACGCGACCATCAAGAACGTTGAAAGGGCACTCGTCGACAAACACCCGGTTCACTTTTGGCACTTTACCGGCCACGGCAGGCATTTCGCGGATGATGCCGATGCAAGCGGATTAGTTTTAATCGGTGACGACGGCGCGCCTGATGTGGTCCCATGTAAACGACTTAACCGTTGGGTCAAAGGAACAGGACTATGGCTGGCGTATTTGAGTTCGTGTAATACTTCCGCGTCTTCAGGGTCCACTCGGGGTTTGTCGCCGAGATATGTGGGAACGATCGAGGCGGTAGTTGATGCGGGTGTTCCGAACGTAATCGGCTTTCGCTGGTCTGTTTCCGATCAGAGCGCCTTTTACCTGGCTGACGAGTTTTATCGGCAACTATTCGAAGTGCAAACAGAGAAGAACTTGAGCCTGGCAATGTTGGAAGCTCGGCGTGCGGTGGAGAGACGCGCCGACTTCTTCGACGCCTGGGCGTCGTCGATGCTCATTACGCAATATTCCTGAATATGAAAAAAATCTCTTTTGTCCTTGCGTTCATTTTCATCTGCTCGATTGCTTCGCTGGCTCAGAATGGCGCAGCCACCAAGGTTGACGACTACGTGCGCGCGGAAATGCAGGCGCAGCAGATTCCGGGAGTGGCGCTCGCCGTGATCAGCAATGGTGAGATTGTGCTCGCGCGCGGGTATGGGCTGGCAAACGTGGAGCATCAGGCGCCCGTTAAGCCGGAAACAATCTTTCAGTCAGGCTCGATGGGCAAACAATTCACTGCGACGGCCGTCATGATGCTCGTTGAGGACGGCAAAATCAGTCTCGACGACAAGCTCACGAAGTATTTCACCGACGCACCCGAAACCTGGAACAAGATCACCGTCCGCCATCTGCTCACGCACACCAGCGGCATGACTGACTACCCACGCGATTTCGATCTGCGCCGCGATTACACCGAGGACGAACTGGTCAAACGCATCAAGACGATTCCACTCGCCTTTGAACCCGGCGAGAAGTGGAGCTACAGCAACCTGGCTTACGTGATGCTCGGGGTCCTCATTCACAAAGTCAGTGGCAAGTTCTACGGCGACTTCCTGCAAGAGCGTGTGTTCAAGCCATTGGGCATGTCGACCGCGCGCGTGATCAGCGAGGCCGACATCGTGCCCAATCGTGCGGCGGGCTATCGCACGGTCAACGGACAACTGAAGAATCAGGATTGGGTGTCGCCGTCGTTAAATACCACCGCCGACGGCGCGCTCTATCTGACGGTTTACGACATGGCGAAGTGGGACGCGGCGCTCTACACCGAGAAGTTACTGAAGCGCGCGAGTCTGAATGAGATGTGGACGCCCGTGAAGTTGAACGACGGCAAGACGCATGCTTACGGTTTTGGTTGGGCGCTTGGGGACGTGCGCGGACACCGTATCGTCGAACACGGCGGGTCGTGGCAAGGCTTCAAATCGCATATCTCACGCTACCTTGACGAAAAGCTTACGGTCGTTGTATTCGCGAACCACGCGCGCGCCAATCCATCGAAGATCGCGCGCGGCGTCGCCGCCCTCTTCAATGCGGAACTGGCGCCGCCCGCGCCGTCTAAATGACGCCTCGAATTCAAGACAAAGCCAGATTGCTTACGCTATGATTAGCGCTCCTTTGTGAAAGGCGAGACTCCCGTATGATTTCCTCAGCTCGCCAGGT
>DASUOZ010000699.1:0-9358 GCA_036276375.1 Pyrinomonadaceae bacterium
AAATAAACGATCGAGCGACACCGGGACACGCCCGTAACGGTCTTCTGTTTCCGTCCGGATCGCAGTCAACGTCGCTTCGTCGCGGGCCGAGGAAACGCGTTTGTACGTCCGCAACCGCTGCCCCATGTCCGAAATGTAATCTTCCGGAATGGCCACATCCACGCCGAGATTCAGCGCAACGCTGGTCTCGTCTTCGACTTCCTCACCGCGCAATTCCGCGACCGTCCGTTCCAGCATCGTGGTGTACAGATCGAATCCGAGCGCCTCCATGTGGCCCGATTGTTCGCCTCCCAAAAGGCTTCCCGCCCCCCGCAGTTCCAAATCGAGGGCCGCAATGCGAAAACCCGCACCGAGATCCGAAAACTCACGAATTGCTGCTAAACGACGGCGAGCGATGGGTGACAGTTCCTGCTCGCCCGGTATCAGAAGATACGCGTAAGCGCGCCGGTTTGAACGCCCGACCCGCCCGCGCAGTTGATAAAGCTGAGAAAGACCGTACTGATCGGCGCGGTTTATGATGATGGTGTTTGCGCGCGGGATGTCTATTCCGTTCTCGATGATGGTGGTTGCAACGAGAACGTCATACTTGTAGTCGATGAAGTCGAGCATGACCTTTTCCATGTCTTTCTCGTTCATCTGGCCGTGCCCGACGGCGAGGCGCGCCTGCGGGACCAGTCGTTTGACGAGGGCCGCGATCGTCTCGATCGTCTCGACGCGATTGTGGATGAAGAAGACCTGCCCGCCGCGCGACAGTTCAAGATCGATGGCCGACTTGATGACGCCTTCGGAAAACTGCACCACCTGCGTTTGAATCGCGAGTCGATCGCGTGGCGGCGTCTCGATCAGCGACATGTCGCGCATTCCCGTCAGCGACATGTTCAGCGTACGCGGAATCGGCGTGGCGGAGAGTGTCAGCACGTCGACTTTCTTCTTCAGGTGTTTGAGCCGTTCTTTATGAGCGACGCCGAAGCGCTGCTCTTCATCCACAACAACCAAACCAAGATCTTTGAACTGCACGTCCTTCGACAACATGCGGTGCGTGCCGATAATTACATCGACTTCGCCGGACTCGACGCGTTTCACGACTTCCTTCTGTTCCTTCGACGTGCGAAAGCGTGACAACAGTTCAACCTTCACCGGAAACGGCGCGAACCGGGTGCGAAACGTGTCGTAGTGTTGATACGCAAGCACCGTCGTCGGCGTGAGCACCGCGGCCTGTTTCCCTTCCATCACCGCTTTGAACGCCGCACGCATCGCCACTTCCGTCTTGCCGTAACCGACGTCGCCGCAGAGCAAACGGTCCATCGGTACCGGCTCTTCCATGTCTTTCTTCACGTCTTCGATCGCGGTTTCCTGGTCCGGCGTGAGTACAAACGCAAAACCGTCTTCGAATTCGTGTTGCCACGGTGTATCTCCGGCGAACGCGAAACCACCGACGAGTTTGCGCTCGGCGTAGAGACGCAGCAGTTCGTCGGCCATGTCGCGCATCGCGCGTTTTGCTTTGGCTTTGGTTTTTTGCCAGCCCAGGCCGCCGAGTCGATCGAGTTGTGGTTGATGGCCTTCGGCGCTGGAGTAACGTTGGACCAGATCCAGACGCTCGACGGGAACGTAGAGTTTTGCTTCGTCGGCGTAGTAAAGCAGCATGAACTCGCCGGTGCGCTGGCCCAGATCGAGTGTCTGCAAACCGCCGAAACGAGCGACGCCGTGATCGATGTGGACCACGTAGTCGTTAGTTTTCAGATCCCGGAAGTCCGATAAGAACGCCGCCGACTTCGAACGCCGTTTCTTTCCGTCAGATTTAACTCTTCCTTCGGCGCCAACGCCGCGCCGCTCGACACTTTCGGGCGTCTCATCAAAAACGTCCGACTCGACGTGGACGATCAGCCACGACTTCGGCAACTCGAACCCGCTGCTGGAACGGCCGGCAGTGATCACGACCGGACGCAAGTCCGCCGCATCCGAAGTTTCTCCCGTCAACGCGAGACGCGCTTCGATCTGATATTCGGCAAGAATCTCCGCGATGCGTTCGGCCACGCCGAGACTCGGCATCACGAACAACACGGTCTTGTTTTCTGCCGCCGCGCGCTTCACGTCCGCCGCCAGATCCGAGATGCGGCCGTGATAACGCATCGCCGACTGCGCTTGCCATTCAGTTTCAAACGCCGCTGCCACAACTGGAAAAACAAACGCCGGACGCCGCGCGTCGCGCTCGCGACCGAGTTGAACTTTCGGCGCTTCCGCGTCGAGCGCGAGCGCCATGTCGGTTTCCGCAGCCACGCGGCCGAGCGTGCGCAGTTCGATTCGTTGTCGCTGGTCGATTAAGTCGCGCAGTTCTGCGTCAGTCAGAAACAGTTCTTCCGGCCGCAGCGCGATATCGTCCGCCTGATCGATCTCGCGATAACGATCAGCTAATCGCTCGTAAAACTCGCTCAGATACGACTCGATGCCGCCAGGCTCGTCGACAACCAACACCGCGTCGTCGAGATGATTGAAAACGGTGGAATCGCAGTCCATCGAGATCGGGATCAACCACTCCCAGCCCGCAAAGGGTTCGCCTTCATCCGCAAATGCTGTGCGATCGCGCAGCGAGCGGGCAAAGCGCTCATCGTTCCAGCGTTCGCGTGCGGCTTCGCTCCAGAGTTGAAAATCGAGCGCAGTGGCCCAGAATTCGCGCATCGGCGGCACCGCGACGGCGTGCAGTTGTCCCGTGGAAAGCTGGTTCTCCGGGTCAAACTCACGCAGCGAATCGACCGTGTCGCCGAAGAACTCCAGGCGCACGGGCGCTTCGCGTCCCGGCGGCCAGATGTCGACGATCCCGCCACGCAACGAAAACTCGCCGACGGCGGTGACGGGATCTTCACGCACGTAGCCGGTCGCCATCAATTTCTCGACGAGCTCTTCGGGCGAGTGATCTTCGTCGCGAATCAACACGGTACCGGCGCGGGCAATCGCCGCTGGTCCAACTGTCTTGCGGGCGAGGGCGCGCGCCGTGAGCAGGACGAAGCTGGGTCTCTGGCGTTGCAAACGCCAGAGGGCGAGTGCGCGGCGTTCGAGTGTTTGCGCGTGCGGCGAGATGCCGGCGTAAGGATCGGTTTCGGAAGCGGGCAGCACGAGCACCTCGTTGTCCGCAGTTTCCTTGCCGGCGAGCGCGCAATACCAGAAGCGCAGGTCTTGCTCCCACGGTTCGAGATCGCGCGTCGCTTGCGAAACGACCGCAAATGTTTTACCGGTTTCACGTTGTAAGGCTGCGACGGCCAGAGCACGCGCGGAACCGGCTACGAGGCCGCTAATGGAGATCACGCGCGTGCCGGAACGCACTTCGGCCACGAGTTGCTGATACTCGCGCGTTTCGGTGACCTGCCGCAGCGCCTGCTGCAACGTGGTTGACTGCTGAATCGAACTACTCATTTCCCTGAAAGCTATCCACAGATTACGCAGACTTAAACAAACTTCTGCGTAATCTGTGGATGGCTTTAGTTCCGTTTCATACGCTCAACGAGCGATGTCGTTGAGGCGCCCTTCACAAAAGGTAAAGAGATCACTTCTCCTCCCGCCGCCTCAACTTCTTCGCGCCCGTGAATCTCGTCAAGCTCGTAATCGCCGCCTTTGACCAGTACGTCAGGCAGGAGTTTTCGGATCGTGCCCCGCGGTGAGATGTCGTCAAAGACGACGACGTAATCTACGTCGCGCAAGGCCGCCAGAATCTCCGCGCGCTCGTCCTCGGCAAACACCGGCCGCTCCGGTCCCTTCAACTCCCGCACGCTGCGGTCGCTATTGATCGCCACCACGAGCGCGTCGCCGAGCGCGCGCGCCTCAGCCAGGTAACGCACGTGCCCGACGTGCAGCAAATCAAAGACTCCGTTTGTAAAAACGACCCTCTTGCCGGCGGTTCGCAAACGATCACGTTCCGCGAGCAATAAATCCATATTTAAAATTTTGTCTTTCATCCCAAGCCTAGAATCTAGCATAATCGGCTCTTTACTCTGGAGACCGCAATCTTGTCGATTCCATTCCTCGAAGAGAACGATCAAACCGTGGCGCGGCGCGCGCACCTGGACGCGCTGCGCGAGCTCGTCGGCAACGTCTACCCAAACAAGTTCGAGCGCAGCGAGATCGTCGAGCCCGGACGCGAAGACACGATCTCGGCCGTCGTGGAGAAGTTTCGCGCTTTCGAACCAAACGTGCCACCCGACGGGCGCCCGTTGCCGGAAGAGCTCGATAAGGCCAACCAACAACTCAACGACTTTATCGTCCGGCTCGCCGGGCGCATCGCTTCGCCGCCGCGCGTGATGGGCAAGGCGGCCTTCGTGCATATCTCCGACGGCAGTTCGCGGGTGCAGCTTTATATTCGCCGCGACGACGTAATCGGGGTACACAACGATCGGCTCGGCGGTGACGTCGACGGCTGGAAATTGTTTCAGCTCCTGGACCACGGCGACTTCATCGGCGTCGAGGGTTTTCTGTTCGTTACCAAAACCGGCGAGCTTTCGGTGCACGTGCAGAAGCTTCAGTTTCTGTCCAAAGCCCTGCTGCCGCTGCCGGACAAAATGCACGGCGTACACGATCCGGAGATTCGGCAACGCCAACGTTACGTCGATCTGATCGCCGGCAGTCTTAAACTCGAACAGGACGACTCGTTGACCTCACGCGAGGTTTTCGAAAGACGTGCAACCGCGGTGAAGGAGATGCGGCGAATTCTCGAGGACCACGGCTACGTGGAAGTCGAAACGCCGATGCTGACACCGTTACCGACCGGCGCGGCGGCGCGTCCGTTCAAAACACACCACAACACGCTCGACATCGATCTGTACGCGCGCATCGCGCCGGAGTTGTATTTGAAGCGGCTGCTGGTCGGTGGGTTTGAAAAGGTCTACGAGCTGAATCGCAACTTTCGCAACGAAGGTATCTCAACGCGTCATAATCCCGAGTTTACGATGCTCGAGTTTTATTGGGCGTACGCGGACGTCAACGCGATGATGGATTTCTGCGAGCAGATGTTGCGCGCCGTGGTGTTCAAGGTGCTGGGCCACACGCACGCGTGGTTCGGCGATCAGGAGCTCGACTTTGGCGAACCATTTCGGCGCGTGGGAATGCGAGAAAGTTTGGGCGACTCAGAACATGAAGTCACGGACGACAACGTGCTCGAGCTGTTTGAAGAGCGCGTCGAGCACGGATTGATCCAGCCGACGTTCATTACGGACTTTCCAAAACCGATCTCGCCGCTGTCGAAGGCGTCGCCGAGCAATCCCGCGGTGGCGGAACGTTTTGAGCTGTACATTGCCGGGATGGAGATCGCGAATGGGTTCTCGGAGTTGAACGATCCGGTAGAACAGTTGGAACGTTTTCGAGACCAGATGAAGCAGCGTGAGAAGGGCGACGAGGAAGCGATGTTGCTGGACGAAGACTACATCCGCGCGCTTTCCTACGGCATGCCACCCGCGGCGGGCATCGGCATCGGCGTGGACCGTCTGGTGATGCTACTGACGAACAAACAATCCATTCGCGACGTGATCATCTTCCCTCATCTGCGCCCTGAACGTTAGCCACAAAAGGCACAAGAAGCACAAGAGGCACAAGAGATATAAGTCAGAAAAGGTACTCCTTTACTTTCTTATACTTCTTGTGCCTCTTGTGCTTCTTGTGCTTCTTGTGGCAAACCCACGATCTACTGCGCTTTTGCACGCAGCGCCGCGAGGCGTTCGTCGCACCAGGCGGGTTTCTCGCCCTGCTGTTCGACCAGCGCGACGTAACGTTCCATCGCTGCGAGTGCGCCTTTGAAATCGCCCTGCTTCTCCCGCACGCGACTCACGTCAAGGAGATAGCGAACGTTCGCGGAGGTGTTGGCTTCGTGCGCGTTTGAGAACGCCGTTTCCGCAAGCTTCAACTCACCCTTCATCTCGTAAAGACGCGCGAGGTGAAAGTAACTGACCGGGTAGCGCGCGCCGTCGCGTTGCGACACCTGAATCAGTTGCGCCTGCGCCTCGTCGTTGCGTTTCAAACTCAACAACGCATAACTGAGCTCGAGATTCGCCGGCGCGAAGTATCCGCCCTCACGTTTGAGCACGCGCTGGTAGTTTTCCACTGCTTCCAACGCCTTGCCGCGCTCGGATGCACTGCGCGCGCGTTGCAGATAGTCGAAACTGGTCTGATCGAGTGTCAGCCTCGGCGCGGAACGTGGACCAGCCGCACTGTTGATGGAAGTTGAAGTGTTAACGCGAGTTGAAGAGTTGCCTGGCTTAGAAGTCTTTCTTGCCGGCGCGACAACAATCAGATCCTCGTCCTTGTCTCCACGCGCCAACGCCTGCGCTGCCGCATCGTGCTTCGGATCGACCGCCAACGCACGCCGCCACTCACGCACGGCAAGATCATTCTGCCCACGCGCGGCGTAAAGCCGGCCGAGGTTGTAGCTCGCCTCGGCGTAGCGAAAGCTTTCCAGTTTCAACGCCGTGATAAACGCGTCGTAAGCCTCGTCCCAACGGCCCTGCCGCAACATCACGACGCCGAGATTATTGTGCGCGCGCGAGTAAGTCCCGTTGCGCTGCTCGATCGCGCGGCGATAACTCGTGATCGCGTTTTCCGATTCGCCGAGACGCGCGAACGCGTTACCGAGGTTGTAGTAACCGATCGGATCGAAACCGTTGGCGTTCAGGATCGAGAAGAGTTCCGTGAGCGCCTCGGTTTTGTGACCGGTCTTCACCAGTTCTTCGGCGAGTTTAAGTTGCAACCGGTTGCGGTCCGGAACGAGCGACGCGGCCGCGATCTGTTCGCGCAACGACTCGATCGGGTCGTCAACGTTGCCCTGTTTATCCATCGCCGGCGGTTCAGGACGCGGTTCGGTGCCTGGCGCTTCAGTGCGACGCACAGGCGGGTTTGTTTGCGCCTTAGTTTCGGCCACAGTCAGACCAACGATTAGCCCAACAAGAATGAGACTAAAAAGTATTTTCATGGTCGTTAAGTGCTACGTTGATATGCGACGACAGTGCCGCCAAAACCTACCGCCCAGCCGTGTGCTTTATCGGTGAAGAAGACTCGCTCCAACTGGTGTGCGGTGCCGCTGCGTTCGGTGGTCCAGGTGCCGCCGCCATTCGTCGTATGAATGATGGTTCCCTGAGCGCCCACAGCCCAGCCTTCCTGCGCGTCGACAAATTTCACATCGAAGAGATCGGCGTCCACGCCTGACTCCTGCCGCTGCCAAGTGCGGCCGCCATTCGTCGTGCGAAAGACGTTGCCGCCACTGCCGACGGCCCAACCGACCCGATTGTCGAAAAACGATGCGGCAGTAAAACGAACGGTCTTTTCAACGCCGGGTAAACTGGATTGGTACCAGGTGTCGCCACCGTCCGAGGTCTGAATGATCGTGGCGCCCGCGCCGACAATCCAACCCCGGTCGTCGTCGAAAAACGTGCCGCCCAACAGCAAACGCCGCGTCGGCGATCGCAAACGCACCCACGTTTCGCCCGCATCGCGCGTCGTGAAGATCGCGCCCGCTTCACCAAACGCCCAGCCACGACCGCCACGACTGAACACCGCTCGGACCAGAATCGAATCCACGTCGAAACCCTTGATTTCAACCCTGGACCAATTGGCACCGCCGTCGGTGGTCCGCATCAGATAAGCGCGCGGCTCTTCGAGCGTTTTCAGTTGGTATTGATTGACTTCACAAACGAGCCAGCCGTTCTGTTGATCGACAAAAACGATGTCGCGCACAACGTCGTCCGTGGAAGATCCGGTTGCTGTCCAGGTCCGCCCGGCGTCTTCTGTGCGCAGTAACGTGCCCTTGCTGCCGGCAGCCCAACCGCGGTTTTGGTCGAGGAAGAAAACCGCGTGGAGCCAAGCCATCGATCCGGCCGGTTGTTTGGTCCATGCGCCTGTCTGCGCGACCGCCGTGGAAGCGGTCAACAGCAGGCACAGGAGCGCACAGCACACCATATTTCGGGCGGGCTTAGACATGGTGATTACCAGCCGACGCCGAAGACACGTGCGAAGCTAAGCACGCTGGTAAAGCTCATTATCTGCTGCCACTTCTTCAGCTTGTTGCCCGGCACGAGGATCTGATCGCCCGGCACGAGATACGTATTGTCAGCAGCACGACCCTTATAGATTTGGGAAACGTTCACGACGATCGGCACCGGCACGGCGTTCGCGCCGCGACGCAACACAATCACCTTGCTCTTATCGCCGGTCGGCAAAACACCACCAGCTTCCGCCAATGCTTCCGTAACCGTCATGCGGTGGTTCATCAACCGGATGCCTGGTTGGGCCACGTCGCCGATCACGCTGTAGCGATAGGACGACGCCTTATCCAGCGAGACCGTAACCTGTGGCTCGATGATGTACTCGTCGTACTTCTTTTTAATCGTTTCCGCGACTTCATCAACCGTCTTCCCGTTAACGAACACGCCGCCGGGAATCAGCGACAATGAAATGCGGCCGCTTGGTGGAATCGTAATGCCGGCGCGTGAGTAGCGCGGCTGATTAAAGACGTCGACCGAGATCACGTCTTCCGGTCCCAGGCGGTAGGTGCTGAAGAAGTTGTTGTAGTAGGGATTGACCGCAGCCTCTTCCGACATCTGCTCCTGGCGGTTTGCCACCATGGTGTCAGAGACGTCGGCCGGTGTGCGCGCCGTATCGTCGGGCTCAAGGCGATCGGTGTTGACAGGCTTTTTCTGTTCCTGTCCGGTAGTGCGCGGCCGCGCTTTTTGCGGGTCGCTCTGCGTCTGGCCCGCGATGCTCAGGCTGGCGATTAGCACCAGCAACATTGCCAGCGCGCCTAGTTTGTTTCGCTTCTTCATATCGACCTCCAAAACCGGAACTCTATTGGGCCCCCCGCCCAAACAGAATTATTTTCACTGTCTCAAACAAAATGATGGCATCGAAGACGAGCCCGTGGTTCTTGATGTAGAACAGGTCGTATTGCAGTTTCTGCCGTGCGTCTTCGATCGAGGCGCCGTACGGATACTTGATCTGCGCCCAGCCGGTCAGTCCGGGAGCAATTAGATGCCGTTGTTCGTAATAGGGGATTTCCTGGGCCAACTGCGAGACGAAGTGCGGCCGCTCCGGACGCGGACCGACGAAGTTCATCTCGCCCTTCAGGATGTTCCAGAACTGCGGGATCTCGTCGACGCGAACCTTACGAATGATGCGGCCGACGCGCGTCGTACGGTCGTCGCCTTTTGCCGCCCAAACCGGTCCTTCCTTTTCAGCGTCGACCCTCATCGAACGAAACTTGATCAGTACAAACGTGCGGCCGTTTTTGCCGACGCGTTCCTGCTTGTAAAAAACAGGACCGCGCGAATCGAGTTTGATCAGAATGGCCGTTACAATAACGATCGGCAGCGACAGAATCGCGCCAATCAAA
>DASUOZ010000700.1:0-2139 GCA_036276375.1 Pyrinomonadaceae bacterium
GCGGTTGAACTTTGCGAGCATTGCTTCGAGACCGTCGGTGTTGGGATCGACGTCGATCACGTCGGCGGTGACGTACCCGCCGCTTTGTTTCAGATCGTCGATCTCGCGTGCATAGGCGCGCAGGATTTCTTCGGCGGGCGCGTCGTCGGCGATAGGATGCGCGGGGTTCCAGCGTTCGTAGTCGATGCCGTGGCTTGCGAGCAGGGAAGTGATCTCTGCTTGAGTGGACACGGTTTTATTTTCGTCGGCGATTGTTACGACGGCCATAGGTTCAAGCCTTTGTTTTTAACGAGCAATGTGCGCCCGAGTGTTTCGAGCAGGAATTCGAGAATCTCGATGTGTCGCTTTGCCTGCGCGAGGTTGTCGCCCCAGGTGTAGAGTCCGTGACGTTCGAGCAAAAAGCCGTGCGCTGCGGGGTGATTGTTTAGCGTGGTGTCGATCGTGTCGGCGAGTGCAGGCATGTCTTGCGAGTTATTGATGATTGGCAGCCACTCGCTGTGTTCGTGTGTGCGCACGCCCTGGAGTCCTTTCAACATCTCGTAGCCTTCGATGTTAACACCGCCCTCGCGCGCGTAGAGATCGGAAAGCATCGTGTTCCAGACAGAATGTGTGTGCAGCACGGCGCCGGCGCCGCGTGTTTGGACGATGCGAATGTGCAGGAGGCTTTCGTCGGATGGTTTGGCGACGTGATCGCTGACGACGCGTGCGTGCTCGTCGATAGTAAGCACTTGCTCGGCGTGGAGTTCGCCTTTGTCGATTCCGCTCGGGCTCATCGCGAGGCGCAGCGGTTCGCGTTGCACGACGGCGCTCAGGTTACCGCTGGTGCCGAGCAACCATCCGCGCGCATGCAGGGCCCTGGCGACGGATGCGAGGTTGGAAGCGAGTTGGGGAAGATTTTCAGACACGCAGGAAAAGATGCAACCAAAGACACCTCCCGCGCAAGTGTTTGTTGTGGCTGGCGGTAATGAATACGCCGAAGGCGTTTACAAATTTCAGCCCCGGGGTTGGAATAGTGACGCGCGGAGGTACGAATACGCCGAAGGCGTTTGGGGCGACGCAAACCTTCGGCGTTTGGGCGACGCGAGCCTTCGGTGTTACCGGCGGGCGACGCCGATGCGGCGGCGCACGAGTTCTTCAACTGCCAGCGGCACTCCGTCGGCCTTTGCTTCGCGAATGAACTGCGCGTCGATCTTGAAGATGCGCAGCTTCACAACGTCTTCCACCTGAAGATCCGTTAAACCCTCATTCCGCACTTCCGTGATGAACTCCGGCGTAACCTTAAAGATCTGCATCTTCACCAGACTCTCAAACGGCTCCTTCTGGAATCCCATCTCACTCACTCTTCTCACGAAGTCCGCGTCGATCTTGAAGATGCGCGCCTTCACCAACTCTTCCATCCCAAGATTCTCGAAGCCGCTCGCCTTCATTTCCCGCATAAACTTCGAGTCGATCTTGAAAATAGCTGCCTTAAACAGATCTTCCGTCCGGATTTTTCCAAACCCCGCGGAGATCAGGTCATCCGCCAGCGCCGTCGTCACGTTAAGCGTGGTGGCGGCGAAGAGCCGGTTTTCACTGTGGCGATCGTCATCGTTCATGCCGGTTTCAAAGTCGAAGCCACGGCTTTTCATCGCTGAGACGAACGCGAGATTACCGGTGAAGCGAAACGTTCCTGAGCCTTTGGCGTCCTGAAAACTGCCTTCGCAGTCGATGCGACCAGCCTCGCGCACGAGACTAAAACTAACCGGACCGCCGTTGACTGCTTGTTCGCGGCTCAGTCCCTGGAGGTCGCCGAACTCATATGTCTGTCCCATCTGGTTCCGGCCGCCCTGATCGCTTCTTAGCTCGAAGCTGAGATTGATCTTGTTGTCTTTATTGATCGAGGCCGTCCAGGTGCCGGTCAATTGGCTCTGTGCTTCAACATCCGAAACGGCCATCCAACCAGCCGCCGCCAAAGCGGCCACAACCAGCAAACTCAAACCGACGCGTATCGCGATTTTCAACATCTCGAACCTCCAGGAAGACTTTGTACTTTCACCATAGAAACACCACCAACCGCAGTTTGTGGCGGAAAAGTCGGACGATCTCGTGCTAGAATGCGACGCAGACAGAGGCTGTCTGACCGATAACGCGTGGTGTTCT
>DASUOZ010000701.1:0-2986 GCA_036276375.1 Pyrinomonadaceae bacterium
GGATCGCCGGCTGGACCAGGTAGGACGTCGCACACAGGCTTAGGCAGTTCGGAAATAAACTCCCGAATCTTTTCTATGCATGAATCGTCATCGGCAACTCGATAATGGGCCACGCCCGAGATCTCGTTGTGCGTGCGCGCGCCACCGAGAGTTTCGTTGTCGATCGTTTGACCGGTCGCGCCTTTGACGAGGTTGGCGCCGCCGAGTCCCATGAACGATGTGCCTTCCACCATGATGATGGTGTCCGATAGCGCCGGTAGATACGCGCCGCCGGCGATGCACGGTCCCATCACGGCGGAGATCTGCGGCACTTTCAGATAGTGGCGCATGATCGAGTTGTAATAGAAGATGCGCGACGCTCCGTATTGCCCCGGAAACACGCCACCCTGGTACGGAAGGTTCACGCCGGCCGAATCGACGAGATAAATGATCGGAACGCGGTTGCGCATCGCGATCTCCTGCGCGCGCAGGATCTTCTTGATCGTCTCGGGCCACCATGAGCCGGCTTTGACGGTCGCGTCGTTAGCGACCACGACCACTTCCCTGCCCTCGACGCGCCCGACAACCGTCACCACACCCGCGCCCGGCGCTTTACCGTCGTACTGATCGTATGCCACGAGAAGTCCGATCTCCTGAACATACGCGTCCTTATCGAGCAGCTTTTCAATCCGCTCGCGCGCCGTCAGTTTGCCTTGCTGATGCTGGCGATCGATCTTGTCCGAACCACCGCCGAGACGCAGCTGAGCTTCCAGTTGCTGAAGTTGATCTGTAAGTTCGCGTAAACGAGACGAAGTTTGTCGAGTAGCAGCGTCAGATTTTTTCATGTTGTCGGTCGTTAACCCTGGTGCCAAATCCGGTTGAGCAGCGCCGTCGTGTTTGCGGTTTTCGGTATTCCTTCGAGAATCAGCACTCGCGTGCCGCGCAACTCCAACACGCCGCGGCCCGATGCCGTCGTCCATTCGTGACGTTCGCCGCGTTCGGTCGTCGAAACGGAGTCAGTCTTCTCCGCCTCAGGATAACGCTTCCACGTTCGTTGCAGGTAAGCGACAAAGAAGTCGCGCGCGTCGACCGCCGTATCCCAGGTGGTGAACTGTGCGATAAACGCGTCCGTGGATTTCGAGTCTTCATAAAGCGCGTATTGATCGCCGCCCCAACCGTCCGCGGCCTGCTTCGATGCTGACGAGTTGTTCAGGTATTCATCGAGCACCAGGAACAGGCCCCACTCACCGTTAACGTCGACGTCGATCCGCTTCCAGGTTGGGCCAAGCAGCGGCTTCAGATCGGGCAGCGTGACTTTCACCGGAGCTTCGTACGAGAAATACTTTTCCGGGTGCAGGATCTGCTCGCTCGATTGCGGCAACTTGTCGAAAGCTTTCGAGACCATGTCCCAACCACCACGCCGATAGACCTGCGTGGCCCAGTTTGAGCCCGCTTCATAGGGAAACAACAACGACTCGCGCAGCGCGCGTGGCGCGCGTTTGAACTGCTCGGACGAAGTCGCCTCACTGCCCAGGCTCTTGATGAACGCGAGCGCGACGAGCGGATGTTTGGCCATGTAAAGCGTCATCGCGAGTGTCGCGTCGCCCTCGATCAACGCGTGCGCGGCGAGCTCGGCGTCGGAGTCGCCTTTCGGCCACTTCTCGAAGCGTTTGAGATTGAAGTGTTGGTCCTGTAACGCGTGCGTCAGCTCGTGGGCCATCACCGGTTTCTGGCCGTCCAACTCGATCCAATCGGCCAGATAAAACTGCTGCGCCTTCGGGTCGTAGTAACCGGCGACCTGTTCTGTCAGTAATTTGATCAGAAACGGCCGGTATTCGAAGTCCTGCGGGGCGAGGCCAAACACGCGGAGCAGCACTTCCGCGGCGTGCATTTCGGCGGGCGTGGTGTCGGTGTCGAGGTTCTTGACGATCATCCGCTCGATTTCCGAGCGCGACTGTGCGCCGCTCTTGACGGCGCGGAGGATCGACAGCTCGCGGAGCTCGCTGGTCTCCTTCAGCACGGCGTCGGTAGTGGAAACAATTGCGGCGTTTTGGGCCGCACCGGCCGCCGTGGCCTGGGCCTGGCTGCGCGCCGTCAGGCTGGCGACACAAAGGCAAAACAGGATCAGGAGCACCAGCCCGCGATTAATTTGCTTTGACATATTGATGGTTCACTCTTATAGTCCGCTAAACGTTTACAATCTGGTTCGACCGGAGACTAAGTCCTTCGTGCACTCTGAAAGAGTTGAAGGTTTTGTTCAGATGACAAGCCCCGCTCCCGATGATGTATTCGGCGTTTGGCACGAAACGCATTTGCGTGTCCGTTACGCCGAAACGGACAAGATGGGCATCGTTTATTATGCCAACTATCTCGTCTGGTTCGAAATCGGGCGAACCGATTATTGCCGGGCTCGGGGATTTTCTTACCGCGACATGGAAGAGAGCGAAGACGCTTTTCTGGTCGTGGCCGAGTCGTATTGCCGTTACAAGGCGCCCGCTTATTACGACGACGAACTAATCATTCGTACACACATTACGGAATTACGTAAACGTTCGCTTCGTTTCGGCTACGAGATCGTGCGCGCCGCCACCGGACAAATCGTCGCCGAAGGCGAAACTGGTCACGTCGTCACTGACGGAAGCGGCCGCGTGCGATCGTTTCCGGAGGGTTACGCGCAGCGATTGTTAGCTCCGCCGATCGTCAAGAGTCATTCAGGTTCAGTAGTTCCCACCGAAACAGCACCCGAGTAGATCGCTTTGAGTTCAAGCTTTAGCTTGCGCGCGAAACGGCAGCCTAAAGGCTGAACTCAAAACTCCGAGTAGATCGCTTTGAGTTCAAGCTTTAGCTTGCGCGGAAACGGCAGCCTAAAGGCTGAACTCAAAACTCGCTTATCCTGCCACAATTCACCAAGCCACGGTGTTTCAGAAGTAAGCGCAACGCCCCCATGCGAATCTTTGTAACTTTTTCCTGATTTGGTCGTTTTAACTTCAGGACCGTCGCTCGGCTC
>DASUOZ010000702.1:0-4377 GCA_036276375.1 Pyrinomonadaceae bacterium
AAGAGATGAACGACGTCACCGGTACCTTGAACGCTTTGCTCCAAATGGCGGGCCTGAATCTTTTTCTGAATGACACCGAAATGTCGTTTTCATATCTCAAGCGCGCGCTCGACTTGACGGACAAAAACGAACCCCAGCCCAATCAAATGTGGGGACTACACGTCGCGGTGTCTCTTAATCTCAGTGCGCTTAAACTCTACCGGCCGGCACTCGACTACCAAAACGAGGCTTTGCAACTCGTCTTATCGAATCGTAACGGCGCACTCTACCGCTCGCGTTCATATCAGTTCATCGGTATCACCTACGCCTCTCTACGTCGCTTCGATTTGGCCGTCGAAAACCTGCGGCTTGCTTATGACGAAGGCAAGCTGCTTGCTGCCGAACGCAACGGCCGCAATATGATGGCCCATGCTTCGCTAAAACTGGGTGATGTTTATCGTTCTCTGGATGATCCGGCCAATGCATTACGCGCTTACGACGAAAGCATGCGGCTTTATGAAGAACTCGGTTTCCACCATTATGAGTACGCCGCGCGCAAGGGCAGGTTTCTTTCGTACCTGGCGCAAAACAACGACGCCCTCGCCGCAAGCGAACTGCAAATCATCCTTAATCTGTTTGATGAATATCGGGAAAAGATTTTGGAGGAACGAAAGAAGAACTTCTTCTTTGATCGCGAACAGGACACTTACGATCTGGCGATTGACTTTACTTATTCGCGGCTCGGAAACGCGTCACGCGCCTTCGATTATTCGGAGTTTTCCCGTGCCCGTAACCTGCGCGACCTGATGCAGCATGGCGCGGAAGTCATGCAAACTGACGGCGGCCTGGATTTGCGAACGTCGCAAAACAGCGGACCTAAAAACAGCGCTCCCTTAACCGCCACTCAGGTCAAAGACAGCCTCCCTGAAAAGCTTCAGCTTGTTCAATTCGCTGTCCTTGAAAACAAACTTCTTATCTGGCACATCACGCGCAACCATATTTCCGGCACGTCCGTGCCGATCGAGTCGACGCAACTCGCAGCGCTGGTCGAAACCGCTCTCAAGCAGATCAGGCAGCGTGATCAAAGTGGCGCCACCGCAAGTTTAAGAAAACTCTACGGCTTGATTCTCGAACCGATCAAAGAAAAGTTGGATTCGAGCCTGGTGTTGTGCATCGTTCCTGACAAGGTTCTGCATTACGTGCCGTTTGGCGCCTTGGTCTCGAATGAACAAGGCCGGTTTCTCTCACAGGATTTCCGACTGCTGGTTTCACCGAGCGCATCGATTCTCGTCGAATCGACTAATAACGCGCTCGCGCAGTCCGCCCTCAAACAAGAACGACTCCTCGCTGTCGGCGATCCGGCATTCGACCGCCGGACCAATCCAGGCTTCACAACCTTGCCCGATGCGCAGCGGGAGGTTGAAGCGTTTGCGAAGAGTTACGATTCCCGGAACGTTTTGGTCACGCGCCAGGCTACTCTGACGACGATTATGGCCGAGCTCCCCAAAGCCCAGGTCGCTCATTTTGCCGCGCATTATCAGATCGATCGCCGGTCGAGTCTGTTGTCGCGATTGTTGCTCGCGCCTGACGGCGAAGGACGAACGGACGCGGATTCTTCGAGCCTCCGCGCGGCGGACATCTATCGCATGAATCTCCAGCAGCTCAAGTTGGTTGTGCTTGCGGCGTGCGACACGGGAATCGAACAACAATTTGGCGGTGAAGGACCGATCAGTTTTGCACGGTCATTTCTCGTGGCGGGAGTTCCCGTCGTCGTGGCGAGTTTATGGCCGGTTGATTCCGACGCGACGGCGGAGTTGATGATTGCCTTTCATCGTTATCGGAAGCAGTCGCACGCAAATGTCACAGAGGCATTGATGCTGGCGCAGCAGGAGATGCTGGCGAAAGAGAAGTATCGCGATCCGTATTACTGGGCTGGGTTTATAGTAGTTGGGGGTTATTCCGAGTTCTGAATTATTAAGCGACCAACACCATCTCGACAGGTTCAAGGAGTACTTCCCTGATCGATCGCACGACCGTTTGACACTATGCCCAAACCCACGGCCCACGAGGTATTAGCCACACTCTGCCCTGCCGCGGTTTCCAGGCGACAACTCCCGCAGAACTTCGATCAAGCTCATCTCAATCTGTTTCAGCACGAATTTGAACGGCCGATTCCGGAAAGTCGGTTGCTGCGATTCGAAAACGTGAGCGTCAGTTCCGAAGGGTTGCTGTTCAAAGGCGCGAAGATGCTGCCGGAGTCGTTTGCGTATGCGTTTGAATACGACGACTGGAAACGGCGCAGTGTGCTGAAGTTCCTCGTGACGAACCATTTCCTTCGCAAGCGACGACGCATAGAAACCGACGTCCTTTGGATCACCGACTACTGGAGCAAGGGCTACTTTCACTGGCTCACCGACGCGCTCACGCGGCTTTACGTCGTGCGCGATCGGCTGGACCGATTGACGCTGCTTTTGCCGTGGGAATTCGAAGCGCGGGACTTCGTGACAACGTCTCTCAGGATTTTCGGCGTGAAGAACGTGGATTTCATCCGGCCAGGCGAAGTGGTCGAATGCCAGAACTTCTTGATGCCGACACACACCGCGCCGTCAGGGCATTTCCGTGACGAAGTTCTTCACTGTGTACGCTCAACCTTACTCGCTGCGCTCGGGGAAACAGCCGGCCGCACGGAAGAGCGGATTTACATCAGCCGTCGCCTCGCAGGCAGACGCAGAGTCGCTAACGAAGACGAGCTGGTTCCGGTGCTTAGAAACTTTGGCTTTGAAATCGTGTGTGCGGAAGACTTGTCGTTTGAAGATCAGGTGAGGCTCTTTTCACGGGCGCGATTTCTCGCTTCGAACCACGGCGCCGGACTTACAAACATGCTCTTCATGCGTGACGGCGGCAGTGTGCTTGAACTGCGGCACAACTCAGACTACATCAATAACTGTTATTTCATTCTGGCGTCTGCTTTGAAGCTGAGCTACTACTACCAACTTTGCAAAGCGGAGAGGGATTTTGCGGATCCACACACAGCGCACCTGGTCGTAAGTCCCACAGAGATGGAAACGAATCTGAACCTCCTCCTTGCGAGCTGAGGCTACTCGAAAGCTGAGGCTATTTGGGCCGGCGAGTCGCCGCGAAGAGCGCGAGCGCGGTGCCACCAACAAACAGCAATGCGCCTCCCACCACGCGCGCGTAATTCGGCAGTTGGCGAATGTCTGTCTCGGTGATGACTACCACCGACTTCGGTTCGACGTAAAGCGCTCGATAGGTAATCACGCCACCAACGGTCGCGAGCATCATGCCTGCAATGAGGATGAGCGCCTTCACAATTCCGTGCTCGTTAAGAACAAGGGGTTCTCGTCTGCTCTATTTACCCTTAAACGCGGGCTTTCGCTTTTCGAGAAACGCGCTGACGCCTTCGTCCTTGTCTTCCGTCGAGAAACAGAGCGCAAACAGGTCCACTTCGCGGCGCAAACCCTCGTCGAGATTCGAACGCGACGCGATCTTCACGGCTTCCTTCGCAAGCTGCAACGCGATCGGTCCCTTCTCTGCAATCCGATTCGCGATCTCCAATGTTTTCGTTTGCAGTTGATCGAGGGGCACAACGTGATTTACCAAACCGAGCGACAGCGCTGTTTTCGCATCGATAAACTCGCCGGTCAAAATCAGCTCCATCGCTTTGCCTTCGCCGACGAGTCGCGTCAAACGTTGCGTGCCGCCCCCGCCAGGAATGATTCCGAGTTTGATTTCCGGCTGGCCAAACGACGCGTTCTCGCTCGCGATGCGAATGTCGCACGCCAGCGCCAGCTCGCAACCGCCGCCCAAACAGAAACCGTTGATCATCGCGATCACCGGTTTTGGAAAACTGTCGATCGCGGTGAACAACGACCGGCTCATCATCACGTCGCGTTGCGTGATTGACGTGCGTCCCGCGAACTCCGCAATGTCGGCGCCGGCAATGAAAGCCTTTTCCCCGGCGCCCGTAAACACAACCACGCCGACGGAATCGTCGTTACGCAATTCGTCCAGGAGCGCGGCGCCTTCTTCACGCATCTTGATATTCAGCGCGTTGAGCTTGTCAGGCCGATTGATCGTGATAATGGCAACGCGGCCGCGTTTTTCGAGCAGCAAAGTCTCGTATGTCTGCGACATCAATAACTCCGATTTATTTTAGGATTTCGTTGGGGCTTGTTCCGGTGGTGGGCCATCCGGATCGGGTGGTGTGACGGGTTGTTCATCCGCAACCCATGACACAAACAGCCGTAACCAATTCTCTGTTGGCTCCGCGATCTGAACGCCGACGCGCGCGGTGCCGTAGATCGCCGGCGCCACACGCACTACCAGCGCCGTCGCTTCGATTGGCGTGCCGTCAGGCCGGTGTGCGCGCAGGTACAA
>DASUOZ010000703.1:0-11740 GCA_036276375.1 Pyrinomonadaceae bacterium
GTTCGGGCGAGTAACCGTTGAGTGCTGGATTGACGCTCGCGAGCAGCACGTTGTCTTTACCGAAACCGGTGTCAACCGCGCGCAGGTTTTGCAGCGTCTTGAGCAACAACGCAGCACTGACGAGCAAGGGCAGCGACAGCGCCACCTGCACCAGGATCAACGCACTACGTATGCTCACCAGCCGTCCCGCCGAAGTGAAACTGCGCGACTCGAGACGGAGACCGGGCGCAAACACCTGTCGCGCCGCTTGAATCGCCGGCCCGAGGCTGAACGCCAGCCCCACTAACATCGCCACGCCGAAGATGAACAGATACAAGCGCCAGCCGAAGGAGCCGGAAAGATTGACGCGGAAGTCGGGTGGGATAAACGCCAACAAGCCCGCTTTGATCCACAACGCGATCACCACACCCACCACGCCGCCGATCGCCGCGAGCACGACGCCTTCCGTCAACCACTGTCGCAACAAACGCAGCCGTCCCGCGCCTAACGCGAGCCGCACCGCGATTTCCTGTGCGCGGACGGTCGCGCGCGCCATCATCAGGTTCGCGAGGTTCGCGCAAAGAATCAGCAACACCGCGCACGTCGCACCGAAGAGCAGTAACAACGACGTCTTCAGCTCGACCTGCAAATGTCGCAGTCCCTGATCTCCGGGCAGGACCGCGATCCGCCGGGCCATGAATTGTTCGCGATCGAAAGCGCTGGCGCCGGCCGGAAATTGTTGCGCCTCCGACTCGCGCAGTTGTCGATAGAGAACATCGAGCGAGGCCTGCGCCTGTTGTTCGTTGACTTCCGGCTTGCGCCGCGCCATGACGCTCAACCACTGATGGCGGCGGCTCTGCATCCGCGTCGGCGGCAACGGATTGAAAACCGGCGTCATCATCATCGTCACCCGCACGTCGGGATTGTCCGAAAGTCTGACCCCATAGAAGCCGGGCGGCGTGACGCCGATAACGGTCAGCGAATGTTCGTTAACCAGGATCGTTTTCCCAATCAGGTTGGGATCTTTGCCGAACCGACTTTCCCAGTACGCGTAACTCAACACCGCCACCGGATGCGCGCCTGGCGTGCGATCGTCGTCCTGCGTGAAGAGTCGACCGGCCCACGGCCGCACCCCGAGCACTTCGAAGAAGTTTCCACTGACGAGCTCGCCGCGCACCCGTTCGGTTCGATCACCGTAACTCACGTTCATCTGCGTGCCGCTACGCGCGATCACACCCGAGAACACGTCGTTCTTGTCGCGCAGGTCCTGGTACATCGGATAGGAAAACGAGCTGTCGATGTCTGGTCCATCCTTGGGGTCGTAGGACGACAGCACCGCCAGCTGATCGGGGTTGGCGACCGGCAGGCTCTGCAACAGCACCTGGTCCATCAGTGAGAAGATGGCGGCATTCGCGCCGATTCCGAGTGCGAGCGTGAAGATCACAACGCAGGCAAAGCCCGGGTTTTTCACGAGCACGCGCAACGCGTAACGGACGTCGATAATCATCTGTATAATCCCTTCATTCGTAGCGAAGAGCTTCCAGTGGTTCGATCCGGCTCGCGCGCCACGCCGGCAGGAAACAAGCCAGCAGCGCCGCGAACAGCAACAGGAACGACACGGCGCCAAATGCGCGCAGATCGATCGTGCCGACTCCGTACAACGTCGACTGCATCGCCCGGCCCACGAAGTACGCGCCGACGAGCCCGATTGCCGAGCCGCTGATCGCCAGAATAGTTCCCTCTTTCAATACCAGATTGATGACTCGTGAACGCTGCGCGCCCAGCGCCATCCGGATGCCGAATTCATGCGTACGTTGGGCCACCGCAAACGCCATGACGCCGTAGATGCCGACGCCTGCGAGTAACAGCCCGAGCGCGCCGAAGCACGAAAACAGCAAGACGCTGAACCGATCGATCGCCAACGCTTCGCTGACGATTTCGTCGAGCGTTCTCGCGCCCGCCAGCGGCAGATCCGGATCGACCGTGTTAACGGCCGCGCCGACGCTACGAATCACCGACTTCGGATCGCCGTCAGTCTTCAGGACCATGGACGCATCGGGCCACGGACTCTGGGCAAACGGCACGTTGATCTCCGAATATTCTTCCCGCGATCCGGCGCCGCGGACGTTGTGGAACACGCCCACGATCTGCCACTCAATCTCGTTTCCGCCTCTGGGCCTGCCGGGAATCAGTTCGTCAAACAGAATTCTTTGTCCGATCGGATCGGCCCCCGCGAAGAAGCGGTTTACGAAGTGTTCGTTGACCATCGCCACGCGCGGGCTCGTGGCGGTGTCGTGCTCGTTGAGGGCGCGTCCCTTCGTCACTTGAATGCCGAGCACGTCGAAGTATTCGGGAGTCACTATTTGAAGGGCGGAGCCCGGCCGGTCCATACGGTTCGCCACCGGTTGGCCCATAACGCTGAGACGCACACCGAAACCCGGGCCGAGCGCCGGGATGCCGGTTACGGCCCCGACCTTCGTCACTCCGGGCACTGCCTTGATCTGTTCGGTTAACCGCTGGTAGTAGGCACGAATCTGATCGGCGCCTTCGAGACGCCGCGGCGGCACGGGCAAACGAAACGTGAGCACGCGATCGGTCTCGATGCCGAGATCGACGCGCGTCAGGTTCCAGAAACCTCTCAGCGCGAGCGCGCCGCTCGCCAGCAACGTGAGCGCGAGCGCAAACTCAGCTACTACGAGCACTCGCAGCGCATTGCGGCGCACACCGCCGCTGCCGGTGCGTCCGCCGAGCTTGAGCACTTCGTTCAGATCGAATCGGGTGGCTTGCCACGCCGGCGCCGCGCCAAACAACAGACCCGCAAGTGTGCTGACGCCGATCGTGAAGAACAGCACCGGAATGCTGATGCGGATGTTTGCCTCTGACGGCAACATCGTTCCGACCGGCGGCATCACGGCTTCGATCGCGTCGATGATCACGCCCGCGAGCAACACGCCGAAGACGCCGCCGATCACTGCGAGGATCAAACTCTCCGTAAGAAACTGCGCAAACAAGCGCGATCGCGTTGCGCCCAACGCGGCTCGCAAAGCCACTTCCCTGTGCCGCGCGGTGCCGCGCGCCAAGAGCAGATTCGCGACGTTCACACACGCAATCAGCAGCAGGAAGCCAACGGCGGCGAGCAGGAGCCAGAGATTCCGACGCGTCGCGTCCGCCAGAAAATTCAGGTGTAACGGCTGCACGCTGACGCCGCGATTTGCGTTCGTACGCGGCAATTCGCTCTCCAACTGAGCGTTGATGCCTTCCATCTCCGCTTGCGCCTGCGCGAGCGTGACGCCGTCTTTCAAACGCGCCATCACCGGATTGAAGTTTGAGTCGTGCGTGATCTGGTCGGGAGTGAATGACAGCGGCACGAACAACTGCGAGTTCAAACGATCGTAAATGCCCGGTTGCAGCACGCCGACAACCACGTAGGTCTCGCCGTTCATGCGGATTGGCTTGCCGATGAGATCGCGGTTCGAGTTGAAGTGACCGCTCCACAAGCGGTGACTGAGGATCACGAAGTGATCGTTACCGGGCCGGCCTTCTTCCGGAAGGAAGTCGCGACCCAGCAACATCGGCAAACCTTCCATCGTGAACATGCCTGGCGTGCGGCGCGAGCCGGGCACCTGCTGCGGGCGATCCTGAGTCGAAACATTGAAAGAGCCGCCGGCCCACGCGTTGATTGCCTGAAACGAGGTTGCGCGCCGGCGCCACTCGAAGAAATCTCCCGACGCAACGGTGTTACGCCCGCCGCGCGGTCCTCTGGACCAGATCATCACCAGTTGATCCGGCTTCGGATACGGCATCGGCTCAAACACCGCATAGACAACGCTAAAGATCGCCGTCGTCGCGCCGATGCCGAGTGCGAGCGTCAACACGGCCGTGACAGTGAAACCCTTGTTCTTCAGCAGCGTGCGGACGCCAAAGCCGATGTTTTGTCGTAAAGCTCGCATAGCTTTCACCCTTCATTCGTAGCGAAGCGCTATCAACGGATCGACTTTCGTCGCGCGTCGGGCCGGGACGTAACACGCAAGGAACGAAACGACCAGCAACAAGCCGCCGGCAGTTATGAACGTGACCGCGTCTGTTGCGGTGACGCCGAAGAGTAGATCGGTCATCACCCGCGTTACCGCGAGACCGCCGAGCACACCCAGAAGCAGTCCGGCGAACGTCAGCACCATTCCCTGTCGAATCACCAGACTCAACACGTCACGCGCCTGTGCGCCCAGGGCCATCCGGACTCCGATCTCGTGTGTGCGTTGGGCGACCGCGTAGGAGATCACACCGTACAAACCAACGCAGGCGAGGACGAGTGCGAGCGTCGCGAAAAGCGTCAATAGCAACATCTGAAACCGCTCGCGCGAGACGGTCGCGGCAAGCACCTGGTCCATGGTTCGGATGTTCGACACCGGCTGGTCCTTGTCTACCGCCCACACGGCTTCACGCACTGCGCCGGCCAGCAAACCAGCGTCACCACGCGTACGCACTACGAGATCGCGTGGCGACATCCATGAACGCCGCTCCTGTGCGTAAGGCACATACAACTCGGCGAGCTGTTCACCGTAGAGTCCGGTCTGGCGCACATCACCAACGACGCCAACCACCGTGCCCCAGGCGTTAGGGGAATCGGGTGGTCCAACCTTGACTCTTTTGCCGCTTGGATCTTCGCCGGGCCAGAACTGTTCGGCGAGGCGGCGATTCACGACGAACACCGGCGTCGAGTCGGCAACGTCGCGCGTGTCAAAAACACGCCCGCGCTGAAGCGGAATTTCCATCGCCCGAAAGTAATCGGGATTGACCACACGAAACACCGCGAACGGAAGATTGGAGTCGCTCGGCATCGTGCGTCCTTCGACACTGAAGCTGAACTTCATCCCGGTCGTCGACAACGGCAGACGCGTGTTGATACCGGCGGATTCAACTCCGGGTATTTCATTGACGCGCCGGATCAGTTCATCGTAGAAAGCGCGGCGCGTTTCCGGCTGCCGGTATTTCGGCATGGGCAGCACCATACGCATCGTCAGCAGGTTGTGCGTGGTAAAGCCGAGATCGACCTGACGCAGGCGATTGAAACTGCGGATCAGCAGTCCCGCGCCGACGAGTAGCACTACCGCGAGCGCGACTTCCGCGATCACGAGCACGCGACGTAGATAACGACCGGACAAACCGCCTGCCACATCGCGGCCTGTTTCGGCCAACGCTTCGCCTGGATTCGCGCGCGTCGCGTGCAGCGCCGGCACGACGCCAAACGCGATCGCCGTGAGCAGCGTCACGCCAACCGCAAACAAAAACACACGGCTGTCGACACTGATCGCCTGTAACTTTGAAAGACTCTCCGGCAGCAATTTCGCCAGTGCTTCAACGCCCCAGATCGCCGCGAACACGCCAAACAGTCCGCCGGCGCTCGCTAACAACAAACTCTCCGTTAAGAGTTGTCGCGCAATGGCCCAACGCCGCGCGCCCAGCGCCATGCGGATCGCGATCTCGCGGCGGCGTGTCGTCGCCTGGGCCAACAGCAAGTTCGCGACGTTGGCGCACGCAATCAGCAACACAAACCCAACTGCGGCAAATAGAATCAGCATCGGCCGGCGCAAATCGCCCACGTAATCCTGGTGAAACGAGTTCACGACAAACCCGAGTCCTTCGTTCGTTCGGGGATACTCTGCCGCGAGGCGCGCGGCGATTGCTTCCGCTTCGGCGTTAGCCTGCTCGCGGGTGACGCCGGGGTTGAGACGCGCCACCAGCCGGAAATAGTGATCGCCGCGTCCCTCTGCCTGTCCGGGCTCCATGGCCCAGGGCAGCCACAGCTCGACCTCGCGCTCCGGGAAAAAGAAACCTGACGGCATGACGCCGACTACCGTGTACGATTCGCCGTTGAGCGTGATGGTGCGGTTGATTACTCCGGGATCCCGGTTAAAACGCCGCTGCCAAAGAGCGTCGCTCAACACGACGACCTGGTCGCGTCCGGTTTGATCTTCATCCGCTGCAAACGTTCTTCCGACAGCGGCCGGCACACCCAACAGCGCAAACACATTCGCCGTGACGAGTTGTCCTTCCAACTGTTCCGGTTCACCTGCGCCGGTCAGGTTTGTGCTCAACTGCCCAAACGCGCCGACGCCCTCAAACACCTGGTTCTGATTGCGCAGGTCGAAATAATTTGCCGGAGCAAACTCATTGCGCGCGATGCCGAGGTGCGGCGTGTGTTCCCAGATCGCCATCAGCCGTTCCGGATCTTTGAACGGCAGCGGCCGCAACAAGACGGAATCCACCGCGCTGAAGATCGCGGTGTTGATTCCGATGCCCAGCGCGAGCGTAATCAAAGCCACCAACGTCAGACCCGGCCGCTTCAACAAACTGCGTATGCCGTAGCGAACGTCCCTCAGCATCTTCAGAACCTCACTCGTCTCTCAACGCAATCAATGGATCCACTTGCGTCGCGCGACGCGCGGGCGTGTAGCACGCCACCAGCGACACAATTACCAGCAACAGCGGAATCGCCGTAAACACGAACGGATCAGTCACGCTGACTTCGAACAGGAGACTTCTGATCGTTCGCGTGAGTGCGAGTGCACCCGCGAGACCGGCAACGACACCAGCGGCAGTGAGCAGCAATCCTTGTCGTAACACGCTGCGCCGCAACGCGGCGGGTTGCGCGCCCAGTGCGAGCCGGATGCCAAACTCTTTCGTGCGACTGCCGACGTACAGCGACATCGTGCTGTAAATGCCGACCGCGGCGAGCAACAACGCAATGACGGCGAACCCGGTTAACAAAATGTTGGTCAAACGTTGGGTGCCCAGCGTGTCGCCGATGAGCTCGGTCATCGACCGCACGCTGTACAAAGGCATGTCAGCGTCAACTTGTTTAATGGCGGCGCGGAAGGTACGGAACATCGCCGCCGGTGGCCCATCGGTGCGTACGACGAATGCCGCACGCGGCGCCGGCGATTGGGCCAGTGGCCGGTAGAGGTGCGGCGACTTCTCTTCACTCAGATTGCGATGCTTGATGCCGCCGGCAACACCGACGATCGTCATCCATTGACGCTCGCCTGTGGTCTGGATTCGTCTGCCGACCGCATCGCCGGCGGGCCAGTAACGGCGCGCAAGCACTTCGTCAATGATTGCGACGCGAGGTGTGTCGCCGTTATCTGTGTGCTCAAAATCGCGGCCTTGCCGCAGTGGAATGCCCAGCGCTTGAAACGTTCCGGGTGTGACGCTCAGGATGTCAGCTTGTTCGCTTTGCGAAACGTTGCCGCCCTCCGGCACGTCCTGTCCTTCGACGATGAAGCCGTCAGAAGTTCCGCCCTCACCAAACGGCAGATTCGTGGTCAGACCGGCAGCCTTTATGCCGGGCGAGTTTTTGAGTTGCTCGAGCGCGTTGTTATAAAAGCGGAGCGCCTGTTCCTCGTTTTCATACTTCGCCGGCGGCAGCGTTGCCACCATCGTCAACGTGTGCTCAGGCTCCAGACCGAGATCGACTGATTGAAGACGTTGGAAACTCTTCAGCAACAGTCCGGCGCCGATCAGCAGCACGAGCGAGAGCGCAAACTGCACGGCGACAAGCGCCGAGTTCAAACGCCGATGGGCCACGGTGCCACGCGCGCCATCGCGTAGACCCGCGGCTGCGCCGATCGCGTGCGCGCGCAGGGCGGGCACGACGCCGAACAACAACCCGGTCAACACCGCGAGCCCCGCGGTGAAACCGAGCACCGTCCCACTCAAACGTACTTCGTCGATTCGAGCGATTCCCGCAATTGGCAACTTGTCGAGCAGTTGAATGCCGTAGGCCGCAAGAGCGACGCCCGCCACTGCGCCTAGCGTCGACAGCAACACGCTCTCGGTAAGCAGTTGCCGCAGCAATCTTTCGCGCGTCGCGCCGAGCGAGATACGTACGATCATTTCGCGCGTTCGCGCGGTGGCTCGCGCCAGCAGTAGGTTCGCAACGTTTGCACACGCGATCAGCAACACGAGTCCAACCGCTGCCAGCAACACAAGCAGTGGTTTCTGAGTCCTGCCGACGATTGCCTCTTTCAACGGCGTCACGATCGTTCGTGGACCGTTGCCTTCGTTCAGACCCACGGCTTCGCTGAGGTTTGGATTCTGTCTGCCGAAGTTCTGAAGGATCTCGGTTGTTTCGACTTGCGCCTGCGTCGGGGGAACGTTTGCTTTAAGCCGGCCGATGACTTGAAAGAAATAGGGCGCGACGCGTTTCGCGTCGAACGTGAGCGGCACCCAGAGATCGATCTCCGCGCGCGGAAATTTGAAGTCCGCGGGCATTACACCGACGATCTGCACGGGTGTCTGGTTCAGTTTCAGCGTGCGGCCCACCACATTTGGATCAGCGGCGAAGCGTCGCTGCCAGAGTCCGTAACTGATCACGCAGATATCATTTCTGCCGGCCGTGTCCTCGCCTTCCTGAAACGTGCGGCCGAGTATTGGATTGACGCCAAGAACCTTGAAGAAATCGGCCGTAACGTTGGATACCGGCAAGCGTTCCGGTTCACCTTCGCCCGTGAGATTGATCCCGCCTGCGTTGTAAATCGCCAGCGCGTCAAACGAGCGATTCTGGTCGCGATAGGCGGCGAAGTTGGCTTGTGACACACCCCACGTGGGCAGACCGAGTTTCGGGCTCGCCTGCATCATGCGTACGAGCCGGTCGGGTTCGCGAAATGACAGCGGCTTGAGCAGGATGCTGTTGACAAGACTAAAGATCGCAGTGTTCGCGCCGATGCCCAACGCGAGCATGAGCAGAGCCACGAAGGTGAACCCGGGATTCTTCGCAAACAACCGCAGCGCATAACGTAGATCGTTTTTCATTTGTGTTTACCTGTGGTCCTACTCGTATCGCAGCGCCACCAACGGATCGACTTTCGTCGCGCGACGCGCCGGCAGGTAACAAGCAACCAGGGTGATGACGAACAATCCGCCCGCAACAAGCGCAAACGTCGTCACATCGTTGGTGCTGACTTCAAACAGCAGCGTGCGCAACAGGCGCATCAACCCGAGCGCCGCGACTACGCCGATCGCCACACCCAACACCGCGAGGACCAGTCCCTGTTTCAAGACCATCCGCAGAATGTCGGCAGGACTCGCGCCGAGCGCCATGCGCACACCGATGTAATGCGTTTGTTGGCTAACTGAATAAGAAACGACGCCGTAGATTCCGATCGAAGCCAGCAACAGCGCCACGAGCGCGAAGATGCTGATCAGCAACGCCGGAAAACGGCGCATGAACGACGCCGGAGTCTGCGCGATCATCTGTTCCATCGTGTTAACGTTGAGAATCGCAACGTCGGGTTCGAGACTGCGGATTTCGTTGCGAACTGAGGCGGTGAGTGCGGTTGGATCGCCGTCCGTGCGCAGGACGAGATTCGCGAACGGGCCGGGGTTTTGCCGGTAAGGATAGTAGAGCACGGGCCTGACTGCTTCATCGAGACCCGTGATCTTCACGTCGCCGACTACACCGATAATCTCCAGCGGATCGGCCTGAATCGAGTTGTAACGAATCTTCCTGCCGACCGGATCGCGTCCGGCAAAGAGTCGATCGGCGATCGTCTTGCCGATGACGACCACTGCCGGCTTGTCAGGTGTGTCGCGCTGGTCAAACATGCGGCCCGCGATCAACGGCACACCGAGCGTTTGAAAATAACTGTCGCTGACGAAGCGCATGTTCGCTTCGATCTCTTTGCCTGGAGGTGGAACCGGATCGCCGTCGATGTAGAAACGCGTCGTGTTACCGCCGTTGAGCGGCAGGATGTCGACCGTGCCGGCGTTCGAAACTCCGGGCATCGATCGCACACGTTCCTGGATCTGGTCGTTGAAGTTGACGAGTTGATTCGCTTCGGTATATTTCGACGGCGGCAACACCATCGACATCGTCAACAGGTTTTCGGTGTTGAAGCCGACGTTGGTTTGCAGCAGTCGCAGCAGGCTCTTCATCATCAGTCCCGCGCCGACCAGCAGCACAACCGCGAGGGCGATCTCAGTGACGACCATCGCGCTGCGCAGCCGATGGCTCGCGCCCGCCGCCATGTTTCGCCCGCCTTCTTTCAACACTTCGTTGAGATCAAGACGCGACGACTGCAATGCCGGTGCGAGTCCAAACACGAGACCCGTGATGAGCGAGAGGCCGAATGAGAATGCGAGAATGCTCACGTCGAGACTCAACGTCTTGAGAAACGGCATCGCGATCAACTGGTTCTGCGGCAACGCCGCTACGAGCGCGGGCACGCCCCAGTAAGCGATCAGCAAACCAGCCGCGCCGCCAACCAGCGAAAGCACGATCGACTCGGTCAACAGTTGCCGTACGACGCGCCAGCGACTCGCGCCCAACGCCGAACGGATCGCCACTTCCTTCTGCCGCGCCAACGAGCGCGTCAACAACAGACTCGCGACGTTTGCACACGCGATCAGCAGTACAAAACCAACTGCCGCAAGCAGCACCAGCAGTATCGGTCTGACAGTGCCGATGATCTCTTCCTGAAGCGGAACGACGCGCACGGTGGTGCCGGCGTGCGACTGGTTATGTTCCTGCTCGATGCGCGAGGCAATGACGCTCAGTTCGGACTGCGCCTGGCTTTCACTGATGCCGGGTTTGAGTCGTCCGATGAGGTTCGTGCCGTGCATGAAGCGGCGCGTCAACTGGTTCTGCGTCGGCTGATACGGCAGCCAAAGGTCGCCGGCGCGTAGTGCGAACTGAAAACTCGCCGGCAACACGCCGATGACGGTGAAACTCTGGTCATTGATCGTAAGTGTTTTCCCCAACACGCCGGCGTCGCCGCCGAAACGGCTTTGCCACAACGCGTAACTCAGCACGACGACCATTGGTCCACCCTGCTGATCTTCACCCGCTTGAAACGTGCGGCCGAGAACCGGATCGACGCCGAGCACGTTGAAGAAATTCGCGTTTACGCGCGGCCCGAACACGCTTTCCGATCCACTTTCGCCACGCAGCAGCACGCGGCCGCCGGTGTAAGCAGCGAGCCCTTCAAACACGTTGTTCTGCTGGTAATCCTGGTAATCAGGGTAGGAAAACTCGCGTTTGGAAAACGCGTCCTGCGGAGTCTTCTCCCACAGGTGAACGAGACGATCGGGCGACTTGTAAGGCAAGCCGCGCAACAACGCCGCATCGACAACGGTGAAGATCGCCGTGCTGCCGCCGATGCCGAGAGCGAGCGTGACCACGGCGACTGCCGCGAACCCCGGCCGCTTCAACAAACTACGAAACGCAAATCTCAGATCTTTGATAACAGAATCCATCACTCGTACCTCAATGCAACCAGCGGATCGACCTTTACGGCCCGTCGCGCGGGAATAAACGACGCAATCATCGCGACCAGGAAAAAGATCGCGGAGACTACGACAAAAGTCAGTGTGTCAGTGGGGGTTATGCCGAAGAGCAGGGTGGCGAGAAAACGGGTCAACGCCAGCGCGCCGCCGATACCGAGCACGACGCCGCTGAGAACTAAGACCAGACCGTGCTTGAGAACCATTTGCAGGATGTCTCGGGCTTGCGCGCCGAGCGCCACGCGAATACCGATCTCCTGCGTTCGTTGCGTGACGGCGTATGAGACGATGCCGTAGATGCCGACTGAACCGAGCACAAGCGCGAGCAATGCGAACGCGCCAAACAAAACTGTTAACGAACGCGAAACAGCCGTTGCATCCGACACGCGTTGGCCCAAGGTCTTCACGTCGTAAATCGGCTGGTTGCTATCGACCGCCAGCACCTGGCGGCGCACAGCGGCGACGAACGACAGCGGATCGG
>DASUOZ010000704.1:0-4303 GCA_036276375.1 Pyrinomonadaceae bacterium
TCATCGAAGCAACAGCCGCAGGCCCCTTGCCATTCTGGCGCAGCGCATAGACGTTGTAGAGTCGCGTCTGCTTTAGCGTCCGATTCTGTTCGACCGCGAAGCTGAAACCCTGCGCAGCGAGCAGCGACGTAACCTGGTCCAGGCGTCCGCCAACGTCGTGAACTTCAACCACCAGTTGTTTGATCTTGGGCCAATCTTCCGGCCGAAGTCCTTCGAGGACCTCGAACTCACTCTTTTCGACGTCAATCTTCAGCAGATCGATCTGAGCGATACGCTGCTCGGCGATTACTTCCGATAGTGTTCGCAACTCACAGACATATTTCTCATGATCCAACCTCGCGCTCAGCAACTCTTCGATCATCTCGTCGCTGGTTGCGGCAGCGCCGGTGTCACCCGACAGGAACGTTCTGACCACTTCGCGTTCCTCAGTCGCGTCGGCGTGTTGCCCTGAAATCAAACTCAGGCCGGGATAAAACGTGAACGTTTCACTTCCGGCACGATTCGACAACCCACACTCAAACACTCGCGCATCGCTGGCGTAGAGCGTCATGTTTGACTTCAGCACCTGGAACAACGGCCGCAACGGTTCGAAAGCGTAAACCTTCGCGCTCGGGCAATGCTGACTTACAAACAGCGAGAACATGCCGATGTTCGCTCCGACGTCAAAAACACACGCGCCGGGATCCAGCGTGATGCCGTGCTTCAAGTACGAACGCTCTACATAGATCTCCTGAAAAAGAAATTCCGTTTCGCCGCGGTTTTGATGGTAGACCGTGAGGCCGCCCGGCAACTCGTAATAAGAGTTTCGCGCAAAGTGTTCCTCCTGCTCCATGCGCAACAACTGCCGCACCACAGCCGCGCGTTGCTGATCGGGAACCACATATGCCGTCAAGCGTTTGCCTGTCACGGCATCGTCGTCGAGAAGCACGGCGGCTTCCTGAACGGCGGGATGTTGCAGCAGCACGTTCTCGATCTCGCCTAACTCGATCCGGTTTCCACGGATCTTTACCTGGTTGTCCAGCCGCCCGAGGTATTCAATTGCTCCGTCTTCCGCGAACCTACCGAGGTCGCCAGTCCTGTAGAGCCGCTGGCCAGGCTCGGTGCTAAAACTATTTGGGATGAACCGATCCGCGGTCAGAGCCGGCCGGTCCAGATATCCGCGCGCTAATCCGACACCGCCGATCAATATCTCGCCTGCCACGCCTATCGGCGCGGGTTGCATCTGTTCGTTCACGACGTACATCTGCGTGTTGGCTATCGGCTTTCCGATTGGCACTGTTCGCCGCTCGGTCGCTCGTTCACACTTCCAACTCGTCACATCTACCGCGGCCTCGGTTGGACCATACAAGTTTGCCAACTCGACCTGCGGCAATCTTTCAAAGAAGCGTGTTTGCAACGCGAGGCTCAGCGCTTCACCACTACACACCACCTGCCGCAAGCCGCGGCAGAGCGACTCAATCAGCGGCTCCTCGATGAACTGCTGGAGCATCGAGGGAACGAAGTGGAGCACGGTGATGGATTGTTGTTCGATCAGTCTGGCAAGGTACGCGGGCTCCTGATGGCCGCCGGGACGCGCCAACACCAGACTCGCACCCGTCATCAACGGCCAGAAGAACTCCCAGACCGAAACATCGAAACTAAACGCAGTCTTCTGCATCACGGCATCGGCCGCAGTCAGGTTGAACTCCTGTTGCATCCAGAGCAGACGATTGACGATCGCGCCATGCGAGTTCATCGCGCCTTTAGGACGGCCGGTCGAACCGGAAGTGAAGATCACGTACGCGAGATTCTCGGCCGCAACCGTGACCGCCGGATTGGTTTTACTCTTGTCCTTCCACGCGGCGACCTCTGCATCCACAGAAATCACGCGCGCGTTCTGAGGGGACAGAAAATCTGCCAGCGCTTGTTGTGTCAGCAGCAGCGAAACCGATGAATCGTCGAGCATGAAGGCCAACCGTTCGCGCGGATACGCGGGATCGAGCGGCACGTATGCTCCACCCGCCTTGAGGATGGCGAACAGACTGACAACCATCTCGATCGAGCGCTCCATCAGCACGCCTACGCGACTTTCCGGCCCAACACCTAAATCGCGCAAATAATGCGCTAGCTGATTTGCACGCTCATTCAACACGCTGTACTTCAGGGCACTCCATCCCGGGAGCGCAGGCGTTTCGCCCGCGATCTCGGCAACCAGCGCCACTGCTTCCGGTGTGCGCTCAACTTGTTGCTCAAATAAGTGGTGCAGCCGAACGCTCTGCGCATAATCGACAGCCGTGTCGTTCCATTCGACCAGTAGCAGTTGGCGCTCCTGCTCAGTCAACAATCGCATCGTGGAGATCGGCTGATCGGGATTCTCAACTGCCGACTGAAGCAGGTTCTCGAAATGGACCAGCATGCGCTCGATCCGGACGGCATCGAAGAGATCGGCGTTGTACTCCAGCAGGCACTCGATCTCCGCCTGCGTTTCAATCATGGTGAGCGATAGATCGAATTTCGCACTGACGGTCTCGCGCGGAAGAGAGCTCAACTTCAATCCGGGAAGCGTCCATTCTGCTTCGGCGTCGTTCTGCAACGAGATCGTTACCTGGAAGAGCGGCGAGTAGCTCATGTTTCTTTCCGGCTGTAGTTCTTCGACCAGCTTCTCGAAAGGCACATCCTGATGAGCGTACGCCGCGAGCGCGACTTCTTTGACGCGCCGCAATAGTTCGCGGAAAGCCGGCTCGCCGCCAAGGTTCGCCCGCACCACGAGAGTGTTCACAAAGAACCCGATCAACGCTTCCAGGTCAGGGTGATTGCGGCCCGCAACCGGAATGCCGACGACGATGTCTTGCTGTCCGCTATAGCGGTGCAGCAGAGTCTGCCAACCGGCCATGAGGGTCATAAACAGAGTTACTTCTTCGCGACGGCTGAGTTCCTTCAGGCCTTTCGTCAGATCTGCGTTCAGGGTGAAAGTCGCCACCGCGCCGCGATGTGTCTGAATGGCTGGACGTGGCCGATCGGCCGGTAGTTCGAGAAACGGCGGAGCGTCGCTGAGCTGCTGTTTCCAGTAAGCGAGTTGTTCGTCCAGTACGTCAGCCTTTAACCACTCCCGTTGCCAAACGGCGTAGTCGGCATATTGGATTGGCAGATCTTCGAGTGGCGGCGCGGCGCCTGAAGCGATTGCTTCATACAGAGCGGCAACTTCTTTCACCAGCACGCGCAACGACCAGCCGTCGCTGACGCAGTGATGCATCGTCAACATCAGCACGTGGTCGTCTGGATCCAAAGGCAACAACTGTGCGCGCAGCAGTGGTCCAGACGTGAGATTGAAGGGCCTTTGCGCTTCTTCCTCCACCAGTTTCTTTACTGCGTCTTCGCGCTCGACCGGCGCCGGATTGCCGAGGTTCGTTACCGGCAATTGCCACGGCTGGTGGGGATGAATCTGTTGGACCGGCTGGCCATCAACAACGGCAAACGTAGTGCGCAGCACCTCGTGGCGTTGGACCACCGAGTTGAGGGCTTTTTCCAACACCGCGACGTTGAGCGGCCCCGTCAGTCGAACCGCGACCGGAATATTGTAATCCGCGCGGCCGGGCTGCAACTGATCCAGGAACCACAATCGTTGCTGCGCAAATGAAAGGGCCGGCGGATAATCGCGACTCACGCGCTCGATCGGCAGCGTGCGCATACCCTCTCCTGCACCCGTGAGTTGCTCGACTTTGCGCGCGAGCTCGGAGATCGTGGGCGCTGCAAACAGAGCCCGCAACTGAAGATCCACTGAGAAGGCCGTTCTAATTCGTGAGGCAACACGAGTCGCAAGCAGCGAATGTCCACCAATGGCGAAGAAGTTCTCATTGATACCAATCTGGTCCACTTGCAGGACTGACGACCAAATGCCGCAAAGGATCTCTTCGACCGGAGTCATCGGCGCCAGGTAAGCATCTTTCTGGCCGGCATCTTTCAACTCAGGCGCCGGCAGAGCACGGCGATCCACTTTGCCGTTGGGACTCAGGGGCATCGCGTCGAGCGCGACGTACGCTGAAGGAGCCATGAAATCAGGCAACCGTTCGCTAACGAAGCTTTTTAACTCGCTTGCCGCCACCGTCTGACCTGGCTCCGCGACCGTGTAGGCGACCAGGCGCTTGTCCCCGTTCTCCTGATCGCGCACAACCACAACCACGTCGCGCACCGTGGGATGCCGCGACAATACAGTTTCGATCTCGCCCAGCTCGATTCGGAAGCCGCGCAGCTTCACCTGATGGTCCACTCGTCCGATGTACTCGAGTTCACCGTCAGGTCGATGCTTCACCAGATCACCAGTTCG
>DASUOZ010000705.1:0-3472 GCA_036276375.1 Pyrinomonadaceae bacterium
AGGCCGTTGATTACGCTTTCCATGTTCGCAAACATGCTTTTGATCTTGAGCATGTTTCTTTCCGCAAGAGCGTGTGGCAGACCAGTCGTTGCCGACACCTGGCGCACGTAGTCTGCGGAAGTTTGACTGCCGTCGCCGAGGGGAAGGGAATCATTCGTAAAGTGCTCGGCTCCACGCACACAGATATCGACGAGCTCGCGGGTGGTGAATTTCTGTAACACGGATCGGGGAATGTCCTGCTTGCCGAGGTCGCGACGAATCAAGCCGGGATTGGCCTGGCTGATTTCGACGAACGGCT
This sequence comes from Pyrinomonadaceae bacterium, assembly GCA_036276375.1. Lineage (GTDB taxonomy): Bacteria > Acidobacteriota > Blastocatellia > Pyrinomonadales > Pyrinomonadaceae > PSRF01. The sequence goes on from DASUOZ010000705.1 coordinate 299, forward strand.
CACGCGTACGATGATGCGCAACACGCGCGACGTCGAGACTGTAATACGGCTGACCCTGGCGCAAAATCGGCAAGCGTAAATCGGCAATCGGCAATTTAGTACACTCCCTCCACCACGCTCGTCTGCAGCTTTGAAAACGGCCGCACGTTCCGCACGCCGTCCCACGGATACTGTTCGCACGGCGGCTCGCGCTCTGCTTCGTCACGTTCCAGAAAACGCGGCATGAAAAACTCTTTCGTCAACGTTGTCAGCCGCACACGGCCGGTCTCGCCATACCCTACGATTCTGTCCGGCTCGTCCGGATCTACTACTTCCACCATCGCGCGCGGCACGGGCGGATAATAAATGATCGCGAAGTTGTCTTCCGGGAGTCTGGGTTTATGTACGGCCAAACCCATCAACGTGTTTCCGTAAGTCGGCGCGAAGTACGCGCCTTCGAGCAGTTCCTCGACCGCGAAGCGATGAAACTGCGGCGTCATCTCCGTACCGCCGCAAAACACACCGGTGATGCCCACCTTCTTCAGCGAGATCTTTTCGCACAGCGCCTCCAACAATTTGGGCGTCGTAAAGAGACAGCGAATGTTGTCGTGTGCGCGCAGCAGGGTCAGTCCCTGCTCGACGACGTGCTGCTTGTACTGTTCGGCCATCTTCGGCTGGCCCATCTTGAGCAGCTTGATGACCCAGCGCGGATCGAGGTCGACCATGAAACAGATGCCGCCGCGATGTTGGGCGAGATGTTCGACGGCGAGACGCAAACGTCGCGGGCCGGTTGGTCCAAGTGACAACCAGTCAGCGCCGTGCGGAAAGAACTCTTCGGGCAGCGTGTCGCTGAAAGCTTCGTAATCGATCCGGAAATCGTCGATGTTGATGCGCGACTTCGGCACGCCTGTGCTGCCGCCCGTTTCAAACGTGTAAATCGGGCGTTCGGCGAAACCTTTCGGCACCCAGCGGCGCACTGGACCACCACGCAGCCATTCATCCTGGAAAAAGCCGAACCGCGAAAGATCGTTATAAGTCCGGATCTCTTTGCGAGGATCCCACGAAAGGTTCTTAGCGTACTCGAGCCAGAACGGGCAGCCGGTTTCGGGATTGAAGTGCCACTGAACGACTTCTCGCACCCACGCGTCAAGTTTTTCGATGTTCGACATTGCGGGCTAAAATAGCAGACGACTTTGGCAAATGCGAAATAAAGCAATCCACAGATTACGCAGAAGCGTTTAAGTAAACAATTTACGCAAGCTCTTAAACAAATCTGTGTAATCTGTGGATTGCTTTAAGGAATGGTCTTCTCCGTTTCGCGTAGAAAATCAACAAACCGTGGATCCGAGCGCAACTTGGTCAGATGCGGATCGACGCGAACGAAAGTAAAACCGACGGCGTGCTCGCGTTCGGCCTGGGCCAGCCAACGGAAGGCGCTGTCGAAGTCGTCGAGCAGCGTGTAAATGATGGCGATTTCGTAAGCCGTGACCCAGTTCTGATTTCGTTTCGCAATGATCTCTTCGAGAATCACGCGCGCTTCGTCACGTTTGCCGATCGCGGCGAGCACGTGCGCTCGTTTCGCGTGCGTAGTGGGCGTGTCGCCGGCAAAACTGCGTTCCTGTTCAAACGCAGCCAGCGCTTCCGAGTGCATGTCTTTCAACTCATACGCCCAGCGCAGCACCGTGTGCGCGGCGACCGCGCCCGCGTCGAGTTCCAGCGACTTCCGGCACTGCGTAATCGTCTCGTCAAACTTACCCGCAAGAAATAACACGTTCGCCACTGCCGTCGCGATCACCGCCGACTGCGGTGTGATCTGACGCGCGCGCTCGATCTCCGCGTAGGCTTCGTCGTGCCGGCCCATGGCCGACAGACTGTAAGCGTACCAGCGATGGGCCACCTGGTTGCTCGGTTTCAATTCAATCGATTTGCGCAGTTCGCGTTCGGCTGCGATCCAATCGCGATCGTAGTGCAGTCTGATGAAACCGAGCGAGGCATGTCCCTCGGCGAGATCCGGGTCCGCTTCGACAGCGCGCAGTGCCGACTTCTTGGCGCGTTCCCATGCTTCTGCCGGCGGAGGTTCGACATACCAGTTCATCAGCGCGTAGCAATCTGCCAGTTCGGCGTGCGCGATCGCGTATTCCGGATCGAGCTCGACGGCGCGTTCGAAACGTTCGATGGCCTGACGCAAACCTTCGGCGGTGCGGCGCGTTGAGTAATAACGGCCCGCGATATAGAGCTGCCGCGCTTCTTCGTTTTCGCCGGCCTGCGTCTCCGGCGCGGTATTGATGATCTGCGTGGTGACCGGCGGAATGTGAGCGCCGCGTTTTCGTTTACGCTCAGTTGCGGCTGCGCGCGCGACGGTCTTCCGGCCCGCTGCTGGGTGGCGGAGATCGCGCAGTATCGCGTCAAACACGGGTTCGCCGCGGAGCGGATCCCACTGCGGCTCGACACCGAGCCACACGATCCACGCGTCTCTAATCGTGTGCGCCTGCTGGAGCAGTTCGAGAGCACGTTCACGTTCGCCAAGGTGCAGGTGGATCAGCGCGCGATGATACGGCGAGACGTAGCCATGGACCATCATCTGTGTGAGACGTTCCAACACGGCCCGCGCCTGTTCCTGTTTTCCGGCGGCCGCGTAGGTGGCGCCGAGTGCGGCGATGTACATCTGACCGCCACCCGAAAGATCCAGCGCCTTCTCGGCAGCCTTCACTGCTTCGTCGGCTGATCCGGTGTCGCGCAGGATCCACGAGTAAGTGATCAAGCCGTAAGGGAAGTCGGGTGTGGCATCGAGCAGGCTGCGAAACGTCGCGACCGATTCGTCGTGGCGACGGGACTGGTAGTAACACCAGCCAAGCGCCTGAAGCACGCCCGGCGACAACGGATCGAGCTCGCGCGTGCGCAGCATCTGCTGAATGCCCTCGTCGAAACGGCCTTCCATGATCAGGTGAAAGGCGTACCAGTGATGGGCGATGGCGTAGTTTGGGTTGATCTCGATTGCGCGGCGATGTTGGCCTTCGGCGACGGCCCAGTCGAAGTCGTGGCAGGCAGTGGCAAAGCCGAGCGCGCTATAAGCTTCGGCGGAAGTTGAATCGAGTTCGACGGCCTTCGCCGCGGCTTGTTTGGCAGCGCCGGACGCCTCCGCAAACGGCTTGATTCCGAAGACGCCGATCCAGTTGTAGTAGTCGGCGATGCCGG
>DASUOZ010000706.1:0-2974 GCA_036276375.1 Pyrinomonadaceae bacterium
ACAAACATCGTCATGCCGTTCATCGGCATTTGCGCGCTCGGTAAGTAAAGCTCCGCGGTAACTCCGTCAGTGAGACTTTCCTGCCGGATGTTTCCGACCACGCCGACGATCGTGCGGCACAGACCTTCCGACTCTTTACACGAAAATCCCACGCGTTTGCCCAGCACGTCGCCTTGCGGAAAGAAACGCCGCGCGAACGCTTCGTTCACGACCGCGACCTGCTGAGTCTTTGGTCCATCGCGCTCGTCCACGTGACGCCCGCTCAGGAGCGGAATGTGCAGTGTTTGGAAGTATTCAGGTGAAACGACGCCGACCCCGATTGCGGGATCCTTTTTTTCGAGCGGCGGCTGTCCTTCGATCTCGGTGAAAACGATCATGCCAAAGCCGGTGAGCGGTGTGTGGTTGATCGTGCCTGCGGCGGCCACACCCGGGAGTGCTTTTACCTTCTGAAGCAGTTCCTGTTGAAACGCGAGTGACTGTTCGGGTTCCTTGTACTTCGATCGCGGCAGAGCGATCTGCGCGGTCAACACGTTCTGGCGCTCGAAACCAGGATCGATCGCCGTCAGTTTGTTGAAGCTGCGCACGAGCAGTCCGGCGGCGACCAGCAGAACCATTGCGAGCGCCAGTTCGGCGACAACGAGCCATCCGCGGAAGCTGCGCAGACCGAAACTCATCAAACCAGCCGAACGGCTGTTACGCAGAGTTTGAATCAGATCCGGTTTCGAAGCCGTCAGCGCGGGCGCGAGCCCAAACACAATCCCCGTGACCACCGAAAGCGCCAGAGTGAAAGCAAACACGCGCCAGTCGATGGGAATACTGCTGAGGTCGTAAACGGTGCCGGCAAAGTCCGCAGGCGCAAGCGAACCGATCGCGCGCGTGGCCCAAACGGCAACCAGCAAACCCATCACACCACCGGCAAGTCCCAGCACAACGCTTTCCGTGAGCAGTTGTCGAATAAGTTGCCAACGACGTGCGCCAATGGCGGCGCGTACGGCCATTTCACGTTGGCGCGCGAGAGTTCGCGAGACCATCAAACCCGCAACGTTGACGCAGGCAATCAACATCACCAAACCGACCGCGCCCCACAGGACCAGCACCGTCAGCCGCACGCCCGCGACCAGTTGTTGATGCAACGGCACGAGTTCGACAAGCGCGAGCGGCAACGGTTCTTTGCCTTGTGCTCCGCCCTGCTCCGACGCGTTACTGGCGATCAACCGCAGCTCGGTTTGCGTGTGTTCCAAACTTCCGCCGGGTCTGACGCGGCCCACCACGCCGACGAGAGAAAAGAAATCGCCGAACTCTCGCGCCGGATCGAGTGCGAGCGGCAGCCAAACGTCAAACTCGCCGGGAAAGCGAAATCCCGCGGGCATCACGCCCACGATTGTGTGAACTTTGTTGTCCAGTGTGAGACTGCTGCCGATAATCGAGTCTTTACCTCCGTAACGCCCGCGCCAGAACTTTTCGCTCACGATCGCGACATTGTTCATCCGTGGCTTGTCTTCTTCTTCAAGAAAGACGCGGCCGCGGATCGGTTGCACGCCGAGCGTGGTGAAGACACTCGACGTCACCTGCGCGCACGAGATGCGTTCCGGTTCGCCCTGGCCGGTGAGATTAAAGTTGTTATCGGTGTATGCGCCGATGTCTGCCAGGCTCGTTTGCTTTTCACGCCACGAGAGATATTGATAAGCGGCGATGCCGGGTAAGCCTTCGTCGCCCGCGGATTGCTGAACCGCGACGAGTTGTGCGGCATCGGGAAACGGCAGCGCTCGCAACAGGACGGTATTCACGACGCTGAAGATCGTCGTGTTCACACCGATCGCCAGCATCAGCGTGATCACGGCGACGGCCGTAAATCCCGGACGCTTGATCAAACTCCGAAAGGCAAACTGAAGATCCTTGAGAGCAGAATCCATCACTCGTACCTCAACGCAATCAGCGGATCGACTTTCGTGGCGCGACGCGCGGGCACGTAACACGCAATCAACGCCACGACCAGCAGCACCAGAGTGATGGCGCCGAACGTCAGTGGATCGTTTTCACCGATGCCGAAGAGCAGGCTGCGCATCAGTCGCAACAAGGCAAACGACGCCGCCAGACCAAGCACGAGACCGATTCCGATAACCGCCATTCCCTGCCCCAACACGAGCCGCAGCACGTCGCCGACCTGCGCGCCGAGCGCGAGCCGGATGCCGAGCTCATGCGTGCGTTGCGTGACGGTGTAAGACGTAACGCCGTAAATTCCGGCGGCTGACAACAACAACGCGATGCCGCCAAATAGACCAACCAAAAACAGGTTGAAGCGCGGCTGCGTCACCGATTCGCTCACGATGTGTTCCATCGTCTGTACTTGAGCAACGGGCACCGTGCGATCCACTTCCGCAACTGCCTGACGCAGCGCCGGCGCTACACTTTCCGGCTCGACTGTCGAACGCACGACGATCGCCATGTTTTGAAATGGAATCTGTTTAGTCGAAAAGTAGAGTTCCGCCGGGGCCTCTTCGCGCAACTCGATACTTCGAACGTTGGCAGTTACGCCAACGATCTCGAACCAGATCGGTTGGTTGTTCTCGTCGGTGTTGCCTAACGTGATCCGTTTGCCGACGGGATCCTCATCGGGAAAGTCGCGCCGGGCCAGCGCCTGATTGATCATCAATTTTCGCGGCGCGCCCGCGCGGTCTTCCGGCGTAAACGTGCGGCCCTGCAAGACCGGAATGTTCATCGCGCGGAAGTAATCGGCGCTGACACTGCGGAAGTTGGTGGGTATCCACTTGTCTACCGGTTGAATCGGGCGTCCCTCGACGCGAAAGGCGACGGTTGGACCGCCACTGAGTGGCAAGGTATTGATCACACCCGCACTGTCAACGCCGGGAATTGCACGAGCGCGGTCTAATACTTGTTCGTAGAACGTCACAACTGCTGAATCCTCGTCGAACTGTGGACCAGCGGGCGAGAGTCGGGCCGTCAACACCTGTTG
>DASUOZ010000707.1:0-3435 GCA_036276375.1 Pyrinomonadaceae bacterium
AGAGTCCGGGACAGAAAGCCGGACTACGCGAAGGCGATATCATCGTTGGCTTTGACGATCGGCCTACCGCCGGCATTGACGATCTGCACAAGCTGCTGACTGAAGAACGCATCGGTCACAAGTCGAAGCTCGTGGTCATCCGGGGCACACAGAAATTGGACCTTGAAGTGGTGCCTCAGGAGTCGAAAGAGCGCACGAGTAACTAAAATTCAACAAAACTCGCGTTTCGCTGACACATAGTCCTGTAACTCTCCTCCGCGAATAAAAACACGCGGAGGAGAGATATAACTATGCGTTGGCGAGGGGAACGGCAGAGCACTAACATCGAGGACCGTCGTGGTCTATCCGGAGGGAAAGTGGCGGTTGGTGGTGGACTCGGTACGTTGTTGGTGATCATCATCGCGTTGCTCTTCGGCGCTGATCCGAGACAGCTACTGGAACAGGTGCCGAGCGATCAGCCATCTCAGGTTCAAACCTCACGTCCGCGGAGCACTGAAGAGGAAGATCTGAAACAGTTCGTTTCGGTAGTGCTGGCGAAGTCGGAAGACGTCTGGAACGAGATCTTTCGGCAGAACGGCCGCGAGTATCGTGAGCCGACGCTGGTGCTGTTTACGGACCAGGTTCGTTCGGCGTGTGGTCGGGCGGATGCTGCAATTGGTCCATTCTATTGTCCCGGTGACGAGCGGGTCTACATCGATCTGTCCTTTTACAACGAGCTGCGCCGGCGCTTCGACGCACCGGGCGATTTCGCGCAGGCTTATGTCGTCGCGCATGAAGTGGGTCATCACGTGCAGAACCAGCTTGGCATCATGGACCGTGTCAACGCGGCGCAACAACGCATGAGTCAAGTGCAGGCGAATCAACTCTCCATTCGCCTGGAACTGCAAGCTGATTTCTTCGCCGGCATGTTTGCCCGCTACGTGCAGAATGAGGGTCTGCTCGACGCTGGTGATATTGAAGAAGCCTTACAGGCGGCGAGCGCGGTTGGCGACGATCGTCTTCAGCGCCAAGCCACCGGTCGCGTGGTGCCCGACTCCTTCACACACGGCACTTCGGAACAACGCCTGCGGTGGTTTCGCCGTGGCTACGAGACCGGCGACATGCGCCAGGGCGACACCTTCAGCGCACCGAGTCTGTAGCTCACTGCCGCCCCCGCGTTTCGGTTACCCGTTCTTCCAGAATTAAAGGGAGAACTAAAACTTGTTGACATCCTCACAGCCCAAGTGTATACGGTTGCGTCGCTATCCCATCACGAGTCTTAGCCCACCTCACCCGAACGAACGAGGAGTGGGGCACGGTCAAGGAGGTTCTAATGAAGCGAAAGTTAACGACTCAAGCCGTGGTTTGGCTCGCACTTGCGGCCATGGCCGCGCTGAGTCTCACCACACACGCCGCCGTTCAAGGCGACAAGAAAATCCGATTGTTAGACGACTGTGAGCCCGTCAGCTTCAATGCCGTACTCGGCGACGGCGCCTGCATCGGAAACGGCCATACAACGTTTGATGAGTTCATCGCCGAACTCGAAGCCACGCAGGACGTGCACACGTGGCGCAATCAACCCAGCAACATGTTGCTCAACGTCGGCCGCCCGACACTCATTGAAAACGTCGGCGGCGAGGTACATACCTTTACGCCCGTAGCCGAGTTTGGCGGCGGATTTGTTAACGAGCTCAACGGCATCTCCGGCAACCCGGTTCCCGCGCCTGAGTGCCTCAACTTTGGCGCAATCGTCTTCATACCCGCAGGCGGAACGGAAGAAGGACCCACAGCGGGAAGCTCTGATCTGCCGGTTGGCACACACCGTTTCCAGTGCTGCATTCATCCATGGATGCGCACGGTGATCGAAGTGCAAGAGCCAGGTGGAGCGGCAGCGCCGGCGAGCCCGTCAAAAGGCAACGCACATCATCACTGATTCGCGCCAGCTAACAACTATCGCAAACCGAGGCGGGCGCCCAGACGCCCGCTTCGTAGTTTTAAAGTGCTACAGGTGCAACGCATCGAACTGAGGCATCTGCTTCCATTCCTTCAGCATTTACCACGCACTTAGACCGCGGCACGGAAGTTCCTACGCTCGCAGCACCCGCTCACAGAACCACAACTATGAGCACAGCCGTTTCCGCCGAGTACGAAGTCAGACAAATCGAGATCGATTGGGGCGACGCGTTCGAGCGGCGCGACATGGCGACGTTAGATCGCATGATGGCCGACGAGTACACCCTCACGGATCCGCTCGGCCACGTACGAAACAAGAGCGAAACCCTGACCGCGATCCAAACAAGCGAAGTGGATTTCGAAAGCACGCACAGCGACGACGTCAACGTCACGATCTATGACGACACAGCCGTCGTGACCGGAAGATCGACTTTCCGCGGTCGTTATAAAGGTTGGTCGATGGCGGGCACCTACCGATACACGGACGTTCTCGTCAGGCGAAACGGTTCGTGGAAGGCCGTGAGTTCGCACATCACCGCACTCGGCACCGGAGCGTTGCGCCTTCGAGTCGGCCGCGCCATCTGCGATTGGCTGCAAAATGGATTAAACTTCTGACAAAGTTTCCCGAGTGAGGACACACAAATGAAAGTGAATTGGATGAAAGACGCCGATGCGGCGCTTGCAGACGCCAAAACAAGCACGAGACCCTTGCTGATCGACTTCAGCGCCGCGCCCGCCTGAGGCGCATGCGCTCGGCTGGAAGCCGAATCATACGGAGATGAAGTAACCGCTACTTTCATAAACGAAAACTTCGTACCCCTCGAAGCACACATCAAAGAGCATCCTGCTTACTTCCATCGTTTCGACGCAAACTGGACACCCACTGTGCTGATACTCGATTCGCATGGTACGGAACGCCATCGTATCGAGGGTTATCTGCCCCGAGACGAATTTCGCGCGCAGTTGGAGCTGGGGTTGGCGCGCATCGCGTTCATGAACAAAAACTGGTCTGACGCTGAACGGCGATACACCTCTGTGCTCGATCGTTTTCCAAATAGTCAGGCAGCGCCTGAAGCTCTTTACTGGAAAGGCGTGAGTCGCTACAAAGCGACGAACGATCATACGGTGCTGGGTGCGTTGCCGGAACAGTTTCGCCAACGCTATCCAAACAGCCTCTGGGCGCTGAAGACCGCCGCGTGGGAACATGATTAAGCCGATGCCCGCGATCTTCTTCGGGCACGGCAACCCGATGAACGCGCTTCAGTACAACGAGTGGACTCAAGCGTGGAGCACGATCGGCGTCACGCTGCCGCCGCCACGCGCAATACTTTGCGTCTCGGCGCATTGGTACTTGCCCGCCACGCTCGTCACGGCGACCACAGCGCCGCGGACGATTCACGACTTCGGCGGCTTCCCGCGCGAGCTGTACGAGGTCCAGTACCCGGCGCCGGGAAGCCCCGATCTCGCCCGGCGCGTGGTCTCGCTGATCGGCGAGCCCCGCGC
>DASUOZ010000708.1:0-5931 GCA_036276375.1 Pyrinomonadaceae bacterium
ATGATTGTCCATCCGTTTCTCTTTTTCCTTGGATTCATACTCCTGCGCGTCGCCGCGATCGATGCGATTGGTGATGATTCTGACGGTTCCCTTTGCAGCCTTACGGAGAAAATCGCGCGCGGCGTCGTCAAGCTCGACGCGCTCAACTCTCAATTCCGTCGAACGCCACACGCGCGAGAAGAGCGAGCTCGCCACAATCGCGACGATGAAGATCATCGCGATCTTGATTCCCTCCGGCTGTTCCACGATGTTTACGACCGTCGTGTAGATAAACACGAGCGAGATCAACATGAACAGCCATCGCACTCGTTCGTTGGTCCGGCGGGCCGACAGGGTGACGGCAATCGCCGCCGAGGTCATCAACGCCAGCACACCCGTCGCGTAAGCACCGCCCTGCGCGTCGACGTCGGCGCGGAAGAGTATCGTCACGATAAAACAGATCACCGTGAACACGACGACCAGCGGGCGGGTGGCGCGCGCCCACTCCGGAGCCATCCCGTAACGCGGCAGGTAACGGGGAACGATATTCAGCAAGCCCGCCAGTGCCGACGAACCGGCGAACCACAGAATCGAGATCGTGCTGATGTCGTAGATGGTGCCAAAGACATTGCCGAGGTATTGGTGGGCCAGGAACGCGAGTGCGCGCCCGTTCGCGCTGCCCGCTTCCATCGTATCTGTTTCCGGCTGAAACGCCTCCGGCGGAATCAGCAACGTCGTGGCAATACTGCTCGCTAACAAAAGAAAGCTCATGATCAACGCAGCCGACGTGAGCAACTTGCGCGTGTTGTGGATACGGCTCTCGATTGTCAATCCCCTCACCAGCGGCATGACGACCACACCGGTTTCGAAGCCGGATAGACCAAGAGCAAGTTTGGGAAACACTACCAAGGCAGCCCCGATCATCAGGAACGGACTGCGATACGTTTGAAACAGGGCCGTCCGCCAATTCGAAAATACCGCCGGATGCGTGGCAATTTCATAAAAACCGACAGCCACAATCGCGAGATTCAGCACGAGATAAATCGCCACCAGGAACACGGCGATGCCGATCGCTTCCTTGAACCCGCGCAAAAAGATCGCGCCCAGCGCCGCAATCAGGACCAACGTGACGATGATCCGATGGTGCATGAAGTTTGTGTGGTCCACGACGAACGGGTTCTCGACGATGTGCGCCGTAGCATCCGCTGCTGAGAGCGTGATCGTGATAATGAAGCTGGTAGTCGCAAAGCCGAGCAACGCGAGGACGAACAGTTTCCCTTTCCAGCGCGAGAGCAGATTCTCGAGCATGGAGATCGAGCCGTCGCCATGAGGACTCTCCGCTGCTACGCGCCGATACATCGGCAGCGCGCCGAATAACGTCAAAAAAATCAGGACTAATGTTGCCAGTGGCGAGAGTGCGCCGGCAGCGAGGAATGCGATGCCCGGTTGATAACCGAGTGTCGAAAAATAGTCGACACCGGTGAGGCACATCACCTGCCACCATGGATGTTGTTTATGCGCAGTAGATGATTCGTGTGCGGAGCCGCTTGGTCTTCTGCCCTCTAACAACCAGAGCTTGAACTTGCGCCGCGATCTCTGGAGGAGCCCCATTTTTTATTTGCAGTTAATGTCGAGGTTCATTCATTCAACAGCAACGGTCGTCATGAATTTCAGGGGCCGACAAAAAAAGCGGGCGGGGGCCTCCCACAGCCCCCACCCTAAGGCCACGTGTCCTCACCCCACGCGACCACTTCGTCCACCGGGGAGGTGAACGCATCGGGATTATGCAATAGTCCGCTTAAACTTTCAACCTGCCTTTTGTTTTTGTCCGTCACCACACGTGAGCGCAAAGAGTGTTTGGCGTAACAAAACTTATGGACCACATAAGCAACTTCAATTCAGTCGCATTTTTACTGCGATTTTCCCCGGACAGCATCTGCAGTCAACTTACCCTGTTTGCAACATCTGCTGCATCTTTGACTTGATCCGTCTGTCCCTGCCCTTCCTCAGAATGAGCTAAATTGGAGAAGGCTACGATCATCAACAAAGCTGCCACACCCAGTGTGCAGAGGATGTAAAGGATCGCTGTCTTCTCGAGATAGATCAGCGTGATCACCAAGGCTGAGAGCCCCAGAAACCAGGCGAGCGTCATCATTTTTCTACGACGGCGATCGTCGGCGAGTGTTTTTCGATTCATTCGCTAGTTCAACTTTCAGTTATTCGTTGTTGTGCTTCAGTCTTTAGTAGATCACCTTGCTCGGCAGATACATCCCGGTATTTGAAATCGCGCTCGAGAAGCCGCCGGTGAGCGCGCTCATTATGGTCGGGCCGATGCGCTGCTTCGAAAACATTCCGGCTTCGGGCACCTCAATGATGTCGTAAGCCTGTAACAGCGGATCTTCCGCCTTGTTTTTCCGGATAGCGGCTACGTCGTATACCTTTTTATCCTGCTTATTACTGCCGGGAACCTGGCGATATACGACCACTTCGCTCAGCTTCGCTTCGGGTCGGGTTCCCCCGACCATTGCCAGCGCGCGGGTGAGCGTGAGCTGTTCCCGGAGATAAACTCCGTTGGGAGACATCACCGCGCCGTAGATGTAAACCGGCTCCGCTTCCGTCACCAACACGTAATCGCCGGGACGGATGACGGGATTCGCTTCCACTTTGCCGGCGCGCAATTCTGAGATCTTCACGATGTGGAGCGGAATCTTCGTGCCATCGATCGGTTTGGCTTCCTCCTCTTCACCGGGCTCGGGACACATCAACGGTTCCGTGTGCAGGATCTGAATCGTGCCCGACGCGCGTTCGGTGAAACCGCCTGAAACAGCGATCAATTCGTTCAAACGCACTTTTCGTTTCATCTCCACGCGTGCTGATTGACGAACGGCGCCGAAAACTGTCGCGGGCTGGCGGCTGTTGCGTTCGGCAATTCGCACGCTCACCTGCGGGTTGTTGATGAACTTCGCGTAAGCAGCGGCGATATCTTTCTGCACCTGCTTGTCCGTGCGGCATTTCGCGGGAATCGGTTGCTCCAAAAACGGTAACGAGCTCAGATTGCCGTCGCTGTCGATCTGCGCCATGTTCGTGGACAACTCAGGCTGCCCGAACACGCGAATGTCAAGCACATCACCTGGTCCAAGCAGATAAGCCTTGCTTCCCTGGATATCCATGGCGGCCGATTGAGAAGCGCTTGAGGTGGAAGGTTGTTGTTGAGGTTCCTGCGCATGGCTAAAACCTGCGAGCATGCAGGCACACGCAATGACAACAATCAAACACTGCATAACTTTCATGACATTACCTCGCGGTCAAGTTTTTCTTATGCCGGCGATGCTTGCGCCGTCGACTGAAGGTCCCAGGCAACACAAACCCGGTAAAAAGCAAGTTGCAATGATCGCACAAAAGGTGATAGATGCCAACCAGACGTAAAGGCAGGGGTGTGCGCTTGTATCCCCTGCGAATCCTTGAACTTCCACACTTAGGACACTTCTGAAAAGTCATTGGTCCTGATTTTTGCGCTGCCGCAGTTTCGCCTGAAGATCGGCGATTTCCCGCTCAATTTTCTGTGTCCCGGCGGCGCGCACTTCGGTCTTCACCACGTCCTGGTTCAAATAAAAGAGCGCATCCCGATAGCGATCGATCGCCCGGCGGTAGTGGCCTTTGAATGCGGACCGTTCGGCCAATTCCACCCAGTGGGCGACTTTGATAGAAGCAATGAACTCGCTGATCGCCACTTTCGACTCGTGAAGTTCCGGCTCTTCGGGATAGATCCGCAGCGCCGAGTCGATGCACTCCAGCGCGCGATTGGCGGTTTCGATCTTATCGAACGTGCGGGCGCGGTGTTGGGCTTCGTAGGTTAACAATCTCGACTGCCCTCTGGCCCAGGTCAATAAGTGATGCTTGTGCAACGAGCGCACTCGTTCCTGTCCCGCGCGAATCGCAATTCCCTTTTCGCTGCCGTAACTGCCGGAGCGAATCGCTTCGTCAGTGCTCGAAAGATACTCCTGACAGAGTTGCGCGATGTCCAGATGTGCTTCGGGAAGCGAGTTCGGTGCATCGGCCGCGGCCGACTGCTTTTGAATAGTCCGCAAAGCGGCTGAATGAACGGAAGACGAAAAACCTTTTTTACCGCTGCGACTGCTCTGTGAATTACGGCCCTTTGGCTTTGGCCGTGGATCTTGAATTCCATTCTCGAGCAGGTAGCGAGTCCAGGCACGGCGCATCACGACTTCCCGCGCCGACAACGCTACCAGCAGCACAACGCTGGCGGCCAGACCCGCCGGCAACCACGGCGCCTCGTCACCGCCACGCACAAGCATCCACCAAAGCAGAACGAACAATCCGGCAGACGAGATGATTGCCGCCATCAGGTAACCAGTGCTCGACGGCATTCGGCCCCGCGGCGGACGGCGCAGATCGTCGGGCCCTCGCGAATGCGTTCGCGGGTTGCGAGGGAAAAACTGATCTGCTGAGTTGTTTCCCAACATCGCCTCCGGGTTGGTTAAGCCAGCCGGCACGAATCCTGACTCTTTTAACTGACCCGCAAATTTTGCCGCGCACTGTAGCCGGGGGGATGGCCTCACAAGGGTCTCAAGGTGATAATAGTCGGCTTTTTGGGATTGTGATGTCAACATACGGTCTCTTCCATTCAAACTCGACACGAGGACACGAAACATGAGCGACAAAAGATTTGCGGGGAAGGTCGCGCTGGTCACGGGCGCGACTTCCGGAATCGGTCAGGCGTGCGCCATTGCTTTTGCCACGGCAGGCGCAAAGGTAGCGTGCATAGGACGAAAGGAGAACGCGTTACAGGACGTAACCGCACGCATTCGCGCGCTCGACAGCCAGGCCCTGGTGATTCAGGCGGATCTTTCGTCTGCGGCGGAAGCCGAGAGGGCGGTCAATGAGACGGTCACGGCGTTCGGCGGCATCGATGTGGTGGTTAATGCCGCCGGCCACATCAGTAGCGGCACGATCGAGAACACAACGCTCGAAGCCTGGGACGAAATGATGAATGTCAACGTCCGTGCCGCCTTTCAACTCATGCAAAAAGCTTTGCCAAGTTTGATCGAACGGCGCGGCAACATAGTCAACGTTTCCAGTGTCACCGGACTGCGTGCATTTCCGGGCGTGCTTGCTTACTGCGTCTCGAAGGCTGCGTTGGACCAGTTGACGCGCTGCGCGTCGCTGGAACTGGCGGCGAAAGGCGTGCGTGTCAACGCGGTCAATCCGGGCGTGGTGGTCACTGAGATTCACAAACGCGGCGGCATGAGCGAGGAGGCCTATGCAGCGTTCTTGGAACACTCGAAGACAACGCACCCGCTCGGCCGCACCGGACGCCCTGAAGAGATTGCCGCGCTGGTCCTCTTCCTCGCGTCTGACGAAGCTTCGTGGGTCACGGGCGCGACCTATTCAATCGACGGCGGCCGCGCGCTAACGTGTGCCCGCTAACTCGCCACAAAGAAGCACAGGACGGTAGGCAAGCACGCAAAGATTCAATGCTTCTCTTGTGACGTATGTGCCTTTTTGTGGCTTATACTGAGCGCCCATGAACGAAGCACCCACGATCATCATCGCGCGTTCGCCGCAGGTGAGCGGGATTAAAATCGCACTGAGTATCTTCGCCATACTCGTCGCCCTGTTTCTCGGCCTGCTGGTACTGATCGTGATCGGTATCGAGACTGGCCCAGTGGCCTTAATGCTGGGACTGATCACGGCGACGCTTCCGGTTCCGCTCTACATCATTCTGGTCCTCTGGATCGATCGCTACGAAGCGGAACCGCTGTGGATGCTGGCGACGGCCTTCTTCTGGGGCGCACTCATTGCTACGTTCTTCGCCTTCCTGCTGAATACCACCAGCCAGGGCGTGGTCGGAGCACTCACAAATGCGAACGCCGGTCAGGCGTTCGCGGCGGTTATCTCGGCTCCGATCGTTGAAGAGATTGGGAAGGCGTT
>DASUOZ010000709.1:0-4687 GCA_036276375.1 Pyrinomonadaceae bacterium
CGAAGAATTGCCGGCCCAGTTTGCCACCACCAATCTGTTCTCGGTGCTCGGGAGCAATCCGGTGCTCGGCCGCACTTTTGTCGCGGACGATGGGCGCGATAACCAACCGTCCGTCGTGATCATCAGCTACGGTCTTTGGCAACGACGCTTTGGCGGCGACAGCGGAATCCTCGAGCGGCAGATTACTCTCAACAACCGGCAGCACACGGTCATCGGCGTGATGCCGGCAAACTTTGGCTGGCACATCCAACGCGGAACCGAGGCCAGCAAGCCTGCCGACATCTGGGCGCCGTTTCAAATCACTAACGAAATGATCGTTCGCCGCGGACGTTTTGCGTCCGCCGTGGCGCGAATCAGACCGGGCGTCACGCTCGAGCAGGCGAAAAGCGAGATGACCACGATCGCCGCGCGCCTCGAACAACAGTATCCGGACTTCAACAAGACGTGGAGCGTTAATGTGGTTCCACTGCGCACCCAGTTCACCGGGGAGATCCGCCGGCCCCTTTTAATCCTCTTAGGCGCGGTCGGGTTTGTGTTGCTGATTGCATGCGCGAACGTGGCGAACCTGCTGTTAGCGCGCGCGAGCTCGCGCCGGAAAGAGATCGCCGTGCGCGCAGGGCTCGGCGCGAGTCGATGGCGCATTGCGCGACAACTACTGACAGAGAGCGTGTTGCTGTCGTTGATTGGCGGCGCGCTCGGTGTGGTCGTAGCGTGGTGGGGAACGAAGGCGCTGGTGGCGTTGAGCCCGCCGGCGTTGATAGACCTGCAACGCGTCAGTGTCAACGTTCCCGTACTCTTGTTTACGGTTGGGTTGTCGCTGCTCACGGGAATCATTTTCGGCCTGGCGCCGGCGATTGAAGCCACTCGTTTCGATCTTCAGGGCGCACTGAAGGAAGGTGGCAAGAACGTCGGCGGCACTGCCGGCAGTCATCACCTGCGAAACGCTTTCGTAGTCACGCAAGTCGCGCTAGCGTTGGTCCTGTTGGTCGGCGCCGGCCTGCTGGTTCGCAGTTTCAACCGGTTGCAGTCGGTCGATCCCGGATTCAATCCACAAAACCTGCTCACCGTGCGCGTCAGCGTTCCGTTCGCGAAATACAACACGGATCAGAAGCGCATCGACTTCTACCAACAAGCGATCGCCCAGATGAGATCGATACCCGGCGTCGAGTCTGCCGGCGCGATCAATACTCCGCCGTTCACTGGTCTATACAGCGGCACTACCGTCGAGATCGTTGGCGCGCCTCCTTTGCCGCCGGAGCAGGAACTTAAAAGCGGAGTTTGCGTAACTGACTCTGACTATTTTCGGACGATGCAGATCCCGTTGCTGCGTGGCCGGCTCTTCACGCAGCAGGAAACGACGGAGATGCGTCACGTCGTGGTGGTGAACGAGACGTTTGTGAAGAAGAACCTCAACGGTGAAGACCCGTTGGGCAAACGACTCATCGTTTACATGAAATCGGAGAACGTGCCGTTGGAGATCATCGGCGTCGTGGCGGACAACAAACACCTCGCACTCGATACGGGCGTCGAACCGATGGTCTATTACCCGCACGCGGAACTGACGTTTTTCGGCATGACGATGATGCTGCGAACCAGCAACGATGCAAACGCGATCGCGCCTGCTGCGCGTGGTGTGATTCGCGCGCTCGATCCGCAGCAGCCGATCGGCGCGGTTACGACAATGGAGGAATTGCTTTCCGTTTCCGTCGCGCGGGCGCGTTTCAGCGCGTCGTTGCTGACCGTGTTTTCGATCGTGGCGCTGGTGATGGCGGCAGTCGGCATCTACGGCGTGATGTCTTACACGGTCTTGCAACGCACGCACGAGATCGGCGTGCGTATGGCCCTCGGCGCACAGCGCTCAGACGTGTTGAAGCTCGTGGTGACGAAGGGAATCGTGCTGGGCGTAGTTGGCGTGGTGGTTGGTCTGGCCGCGTCTTTTGCGCTGACGCGACTGATCACGACGCTGTTGTTTGAAGTTACGGCAACGGACAAGACGACGTTCGCGGTGGTTTCGATAGGACTGTTTTTAATCACGCTGCTGGCGTGTTACGTGCCGGCGCGGCGCGCGACGAAGGTCGATCCGATGAAGGCTCTCAGGTACGAGTAAAACCAGCCACAGATTACACGGACTACACGGACATGCTTAAAGACATTCATTATGGAATAAGAAAGCTGCTGAAGAATCCGGGTGTGACGCTTGTCGCAGTGATCACTCTCGCTCTCGGCATTGGCGCTAACACGGCGATTTTCAGCGGTGTGAATGCGTTTCTGACGCGGCCGCTGCCGGTGCCGCGGCCCAACGAGCTCATTCGGCCGATGGAAGTTGCGGAAGACCGCGAGCTCAACGATGAAATGTCGTATCCGGACTTTCTCGACTATCGCGCGCAAAGTAGTTCGTTTGCCGGGCTGGCGGCCGAAGACATGGCGCCGGCGGCGATCGACACTGAGAACGAAAACGACGTCATCTGGGGCCAGGTAGTTTCCGCGAACTACTTCGACGTGGTCCAGGTCAATCCGATTCTGGGACGCACGTTTGCGCCCGATGAAGACAAAACGATTGGCGGCAATGCGGTGTTGGTCCTGGGTCACGGTCTGTGGCAACGGCGGTTCGCCGCCGATGCGAACATCGTCGGCAAAACTGTTCGGCTCAACAACCGGCCGTACGAAGTGATTGGCGTGGCGCCGGAGTATTTCACGGGGACGAAGTTTGCGCTGTCGATGGATTTCTGGACGCCGATCTCGATGGCCGAGGATCTGCGACGGTCGCCGCAGTTGCTCGAGGACCGCGGCAGCCACTGGATGAACGTGATCGGCCGGTTGAAGCCGGGCGTGACGTTGGCCCAGGCGTCCGCCGATTTGTCCGCGATCGCGAACAGGCTGAATCAGGCGTATCCCAATAACCGCTCGAGCGCGACGCAGGCGCTGGTGATGACCGAAACCGACGGGCGCTTTGAAGACATGGGCAGCACGTTCAAGAGCGCGGCCGCGATCGCGATGGCGATCGTTGGACTCGTACTGCTGATTGCATGTGCGAACGTTGCCAACCTGATGCTTGCGCGTGCCGCGGCTCGCCGGAAGGAGATTGGCATTCGTTTGGCGCTGGGCGCGAGTCGGCGGCGTTTGGTGCGGCAACTCCTGACCGAGAGCATGTTGCTTGCAGTGTTGGGAGGCGGGCTGGGCCTGTTACTCGCGGTGTGGGTGACGAAGTTGATGGAAGGTTTTATCCCTGTCCTTGAATACACGATCATCAAGGACTTCTTTGCCCTCGACGAGCGTGCGCTGCTGTTTACGGCCATCGTTTCGCTGGCGACGGGTTTGATCTTCGGGCTCGCGCCCGCGTGGCAGTCGTCTAATCCGGAAGTGGTGCCCGTGCTCAAGGGTCTGCCGGAAGTGCCGCAGCGGGGTCGCATGGGCCGGTTCACTTTGCGCAATAGTTTGGTCGTGGCGCAGGTCGCCCTGTCGTTGATGGTCCTAATCTGCGGCGGGCTGTTCATCAAGAGTTTTCGCAAAGCGCAGACGATGGATCCGGGATTCAACAACCCAAATGGGCTGATTGTAACCCTGAGCCCGCAGTTGGTTGGTTACGACAACGAGCAGGCGCGCAACTTCTATCGTCAACTAGTTGAACGCACGCGCAACTTGCCGGGTGTTGAAGCGGCGGGCGTGGCGCGTTTGCTGCCGCTCGGCGACAGCTCGAATTCGAATGGACCTGTTTTGAAGGAAGGCGAGACGCTGCCGCGCGGGAGCTCGGGCCGCACGATCATGACGAACGTTATTGGCCCGGGTTATTTCAACGCGATGCAGATCCCAATCATCGAAGGCCGCGACTTTGACGAGCGCGATCAGCCGAAGACGCAGGGAGTGACCGTGATCAATCAACGCCTGGCCGAGATGCTTTGGCCGGGCGAGAGCGCGGTAGGCAAACGAATCTTCATCGGTTCGGAGAGTCGCGAAGCGCTCGAGGTCGTGGGCGTTGTGAAGACGGGTAAGTACCGTTCGCTGGCGGAAGATCCGAGGCCTTTCATCTACTACTCGATGACCCAATGGCGGCCGGCCAACATGTCGCTGGTGGTGCGCAGCAGTGTCGATCCGCGTGGCCTCGTCGCTTCGATTCGTAACGAGGTGCAGATGCTCGATCGGCGCGTACCGATTTCGGCGGTCAAGACGATGAGCGATCACCTGACGTACGCGTTATGGGCGCCGAACATGGCGGCGTCGTTTTCGCTCGCGTTTGGTGTGCTGGCGGTGTTGTTGAGTGCGGTTGGTCTGTACAGCGTGATGGCTTATGTCGTTTCGCAACGCACGCGCGAGGTTGGCATTCGGATGGCGTTGGGCGCCGAGCGTAGTCACGTGATGAAGATGATCACGAAACAGGGAATGTGGCTCGCGGGTGTGGGCGTTTTGATTGGTCTGTTGCTCGCGCTTGTGCTGGTTCGCGTGGTTGGGTCGTTGTTGATTGGGGTAAGTGGTTACGACGTGGGGATCTTTGTGATGGTGCCGGTGTTGCTCGCGGTGGTGGCGTTTGTTGCGTGCTACCTGCCCGCGCGCCGCGCGACAAAGGTGGATCCGTTGATTGCGCTGCGTTACGAGTGACTCTCGGGCAGAGCCCGAACCGGGGGCATAGCCCCACACTTTTTTTAAGGGACATCCGGCCGGCAAGGCGTAGCCATGCCGCACATCCGGGGGC
>DASUOZ010000710.1:0-5760 GCA_036276375.1 Pyrinomonadaceae bacterium
GAATTACTTGTTCGCGACCCTCGCTTTCGCGAAAGGCCCGCACGGAACCGCTCACGATAACGAACAGGCCGTGAGCTTCTTCACCGGCGAGAAACAGTACTTCATCTTTGCGATAGCGCCGCGGCACCGCGTGCGCCGCGACCACGCTCAACGTCACATCGTCCAATTCGTTGAATAATGCAGTGCGCTTCAAGGCAGTGACGTTGTCAGTTGTCATGACTGACATAATTGCCTATGTATAGGTGTGACTCAAGTCATCGAGTCTCTGATTGCGCGCTGATAGGTTGAGGAGCTCCGGGCTTCAATGCGAATATCGAAACCAATGGCGCAGCAAACGACGAACGTCAGAGCAGTAGCTTTGCCGGCGGAACACGGCGGCTGGGCGTTGATCATCGAGCCCATCGCGCTGGGTCTCCTGGTGGCGCCGTCACTTGGTGGATTGTTAATCGGAGCGGGAGCTCTTGCCGCTTTTCTTGCGCGACACCCACTAAAACTGGCCGTCGGAGATCGTCGTAAAAACCGCCTTTTGAAACGCACGTCATTAGCTGATCGGTTTGCGCTCGTTTATGTAACACTGGCCATTGTCTTCTTCACAATCGCAATTACGAGCCTGCCTCGAGGCTTTCTCTTGCCGTTTGTTATTGCTGGTCCATTACTAATTATTCAGTTCCTCTACGACGCGAGGGGACAGAGCCGAGAATTAACTGCTGAATTGGCCGGAGCTATGGCGGTTGGGTCTATTTCTACGGCGATTGCTTTAGCCGGTGGATGGTCGCTGCCGATAGCATTTGCGCTTTGGATAATCGTCGCCTGTCGTCACTTACCAACGATCCTGTACCTGCGCGTTCTGTTAGGCCGCAGGCGGCAGAAGCAACGACCAACCGTCAACGGAGCAGTCGTAGCCGTTCAGTTGTTACCCGTGATAGCTGTGTACGTTCTCCTGTTCTTCAAAATCGCGCCGGCTGTGAGCGTTGTCGTGTTTGCGATCTTGTTTGTGCGCGCGCTCGTAGGACTTTTCAACCACGCCGAAGTGACGCCAAAAAAACTCGGCATTTCAGAAATTGCTTTCGGCACGTTTGCGGTTTTGTTGGTGGGGGCCGGCTATCGCTTTGGCTGGTGATGGGTGAGCTATGAAGCAAGCGCTGATAGTCGCCGTCTGTGCGGTCGCGCTGGTCGCCTGGTTTTTCTTGTGGTTCCGTGACCAGGGCGCCGTTATGACCTCGGCCGCTCGGCGGTGGCCGGGTGGGATGGGATCGCTCGACGCTGCTGCCCATCGGTGGCCGTCGCTGAAGGCGAACGACGCGTCGGTGAAGCTGACGGCGCTCGCCGAAGCGTTGCCTAAGAACGAGGCCATGGATGATTTCGTGGAGCGTGAGATCGTCCGGAGCGAGCTCACCATCGGCGATCCGCCGTCACTTCCTGACGTGTCCAAAATTCGTGAGCTGTTGCTGCGCGACGCGATTGTCTGGGAGCGCCGAGTAGAGTTTGACGACGTTGATGTAGCGGAAATACGCGCCGTGCAGATGAGAGTGGCGAGAGCGCTCGTAGCGAGTGCACTCACGAAAGCGCGTGCCAACGATCTCGCGGCATGGGAGGATCTGCACGCTGTGTGGCAGCTCGCCCGTTCGTTTGAGCAGCATCCGCAGATGATGGCGCAGACGGCCGCGCTGACTATGGCGAGGATGATCAACGCGGTCGCCTGGAAAATGCCGCTGCCGCCGCCGGCGTGGCTCGGCGAACTACAGGATCGCGACAGCGTCGGGCCGTTGCTCGAGGCGTTTCAATATCAGGCCGCGTCGTATTCGGATGGCGCCTGGTTTCCGACGCAGTGGCTCGCAAACTCTGTGGATCGGGACCGCGGGATCGCTGAAGCATTGTTCAAAGAAACGCGCTGTGATGTGAACACGCCGATGAATGACCTTGGCACGGACCTTTCATCGGTTTGGCGCCGCGCGTTTAGGTATCGCGCCGAGCGTGAGGCCACGATTAACGTGTTGCGCGTGCGTGCGGGAAAGTCGATCGAAACAGCTTCGCGGTGCAGCGACGGCGCGTGGACGTTCGACGGAACAACGCTGCGGTTCAACCGCGAGATCGCGACGGCCGCGCCCGATACACCGATGCCGCTGGTGCTACAGGTCACGCCGTAGCGAGACAAAACTGCTTCGTACCGGCGTCCCGGGGCTTTGCCTCAAAAGCATATTTGCCACAAAGAAGCACAAGAAGCGCAAAGGTCTTGCTAATACATTTGTGCCTTTTGTGCCTCTTTGCTGCTATGAACCGGACTTTTACGGCAAAGCCTCGTCCCGGTTTGTGACGCCGTAATCCCATCAACTCGACACGCAGGCACACTTAAGCTATCAATGCGGGATGAGCCGAGAGGCACATGAACGAGTCCCAGCCGCGGAACGGCCCTCTACCAAACGGCGTGCACGGCTGCACGAAGTCATTTTCGAATCGGACACTCGTGCCGGCCGCTTCTTCGATCTCATCCTGATCTGGCTCATTCTTCTCAGCGTTGCAACAGTCGTTCTGGAAAGCGTCCGCGAAGTCAGAGAGCAATATGGCGTCATGCTTCGCACACTCGAATGGGTGTTCACGCTATTATTCACGGTTGAATACGGACTGCGATTATTGAGCGTCCGCCGTCCACTGCGGTACGCAACGAGCTTCTTCGGGGTTGTTGACTTACTCGCCATCGTGCCCACCTACCTTAGTATCATCGTGCCAGGCAGTCATTACCTCCTGGTGATTCGCATACTTCGTTTGCTCCGAGTGTTTCGCTTGCTGAAACTCTCCGAGTACGTTACGGAGGCCGACGTACTTCGGCATGCTCTTCGAGCGAGCAGACGCAAAATCTTTGTGTTTCTTTCAGCCGTAGTGCTGCTGGTTGTCATCATCGGCGCGCTGATGTACGTCATTGAAGGCGAAGCAAATGGTTTCACGAGTATTCCGAGAAGTGTCTACTGGGCCATTGTTACGATGACAACGGTCGGGTACGGTGATCTCTCGCCACAGACATCGTTGGGTCAAATGGTGGCGTCGATCGTGATGATCATCGGCTACGGCATCATTGCCGTGCCGACCGGTATAGTGTCCGTGGAACTTGCACAAGCCGTGCGAGGCAAGAAAGTTTCGGGACAGTCTTGTCCTTCCTGTGCGGCTGAGGGACATGACGCGGACGCGATCTGCTGTAAGTATTGCGGGGCACAATTGTGAAAGCTCGCATCGGTACACCAAATGAAGTCGCTTGAAATGGTAAAGGCGAAACTTATTCGCCCGCATCTGGAGAACGCCGTTCAACTGCTCTCGCACCATCGCCGGCGGGAGCTTGTATTCGTCTTAGCGCTTTTGTTCTTTGCCGCCTGGCCGCAATCACGTGCTTTCGCACAAGCTGGAAGGCCCATTCAGCAACCTGCGCCGAGCCCCACGCCGGTAGATTCTTCGGCTCCTGCAAAATTTTTTGGCCGCAATAAAGACCCATATAAAGTCGTTTTTCCGACTACTCCTGACGTTGTCGTAAATCTTGACGCGTTTGTTAAGAAGCTCAACGAAGCCGGCGAACAGGGCTACAAGCTCCTCTCGGTGGTCTATCGTTGGCAACCGAAGTCCGCGTCCGTCAGGCAGACGTATTTTGTTCCCGTCGCGATTCTCAAGCTCGACGAAGTCCAGCACGAATACGCCTGGTTTCAAACGACCAGTAACACAGTCATTAATATTGACGGTTTTGCGAGTAGGTTTGATAAGAGTTCGAAACAAGGATTTGAACTGGTTGACCGTTTCCTGATCCAGTCGTACTGCGATCCGTCAAACGTGCTGGGATCGATTGGCATAAACGTTATGGGAGACGGCGAGCCTGCGTGCCAACTCAACGACCTGTTTCTGCTCCGGCGAAGGAAGGGCGCCAAACCGAGGAAATTCATCCTCGCGCGCAGCCCCGTTCGCCCGGGCTGGAAACTCCGGAACGAAACCGACCTAAACAGGGAAATTCAAGAGAATCTACCGGCAGGGTTCTATCCAGTTCACTTGTTTACTAAATGGGAGATTCTGCTCGCTGATACCGAACAGCCAGAACAGCGTTCGGCTGACACTCCCGAGGTGCGAGTAGTTATGACGTTCGGTCTGACGACCGTCAGAGAGAAGGTCAACGCGTTGGGTAAACAAGGGTTCCGATTGGCGACGATGAACAAAAGCATGGCGGTAATGTACCGCTACGGCGAAAACACAAAACCTTTCGCGTATACATGGGTGAAGGCGGGCGACAAGGGTCTCGATGCCAAGTTGGCGAAGTTGCAAGCTGAGGGCGCTGTCTACCGGATGAGCTATCCGGAACCCGTTGACGTCAAAAACCGGCTGGTGTTTGAACAGGGCCCAGTCGTTGAGGGCCGGCGACAGGAATACAAGGTTGTAACGCTTGAGTTTCAATCGGTCAGTCATTGGGAACTCAAGAGCCCGCAGCCGCAAGTGGATATTGAGCTCGCAGACTCGTCGAAAGCGGCCCTGAACACCCTCGTAAACCAAGGTTTCGTAGTGCGTGATTTATTCGTCTCAGACACTGTCACCAATAAGGTGAGTGTGCTCCTGGAACGCTCACGAGATCGGATCACAATGACCCAGCCGCAAGAGTAAAGGAAGACTGCTTACAATGAGCTTGAAACGAGAGGGTATGAGGGCTGTGCTAGTAACCGCCGCAATCCTGTGTGCCCGAATTCCTTGATTGCCGCCGTCACCTGGTATAGCATCGCCCCATAGCAGTCCTAAGTTACACGGATGCAAGCGCGCGGCGCCGGTGCCGCTGTAACGATCTCTTCTGAAGAGCAGTCGCTTTCCAGCGACCGCATCACATCTCTGGCCTAAGACGGTTTCTTATTCGCACCCTACATCATGTCACTCTCCCAACAACCCTTTTTCCCCAGAAAGAAGGAAACACTCATGACACACACAACACGAATGACACTGCTACGCGCATTCTGCGGCGCGATGCTGATAATCATGGCTGCGCACTCCCAACAAATGCGCGCCCAAACTCCCACTCCGACACCACAAGCCGCGCCGACACCGGAGTTTTTGGCGGTCACTTTTGTCAGCGTGAAGCCTGAGATGGTGACCGAGTTTCAGAACTTCATGAAAAATACCACTAACCCTGCACTCAAGAAGGGAGGACTCGCGTGGCGTGAAGTTTGGCAGACTACCGGAGCAGCCGGCGACGCGTTTGAGTACGTGCTGGTTTCTCCAGTCGGGAAGCTCGCGGAGTTTGATGGGCAGAGCGCGCTCGAAAAGGGTTTGGGCGCACAAGGTTTGCCCGCGTGGCAAGCGAAAGCAGGCTCGCTGGTAAACAGCGTTCGCCGGTTCATCATCCGAACGCGACCCGATCTGAGCTTTGCGGCTCAACGCACGGGAGCACCGAAACTCGCAGTCGTGACCATGGTCCACGTTGCTCCCAATCGAAACAACGAATATGAGAACTTCCTGAAGACCGATTTTGTCCCCGTAATGAAACAGGCGGGCGTAACTTACCTGGTCTCTCAGACAATCTTTGGAGGCAACGGCAACGAATACATTACGCTGACTATGCGCGACAGCTTTGCGGATCTCGATAAAGGACCGGTGCTCGTTCAGGCTCTCGGACCGGAAGGAGCACAGAAACTGATGCAGAAAATGCCTGTCGGGGCCGTCGTGAACATTGAGCGTTCGATCTCCAGATTTGTGCCCGAATTGAGTTTCATGCCGGCGACGCCCTAAAAGAAATCGTGCTCGCTTCCC
>DASUOZ010000711.1:0-3450 GCA_036276375.1 Pyrinomonadaceae bacterium
GATCAGGAACACTGGGAGGTTGAGGACCACCGCGGAGGAGAGCGGAAACAACAACGCAGGTCTGCAACCGCCCATGCGCCGTCGCAGCCACGAAAGCGACGGCGCATAGGCGAGTGAGAACAACAGCGCGGTCATGATCAACGAAGTGACCGTGACGCTGTTGACGTCAGTGGCGTTGAACCCTTGCTGCGACAACAGGGAGAACGTTGAAACGAGCAGCAGCAGGCCCAGCAACCACGAAACGAGCGAAATCGACAAAAGCCTCATTGCGTTTGTACAACGGCCATCCACAGATCACGCCGAAAGTCTACGTAATCTGTGGATGGTCTTACTTCTTTACTTATTGCTCTTCATGCCACGCTGGATGATGTTCTGCATCTCCAACGCGTGTGGCATGCCGAGCAGCGTCGCTGGACTCAGACCAAACGGTCCGCCTTCAGTGTTCGCGGCAAACGTGATGCTGTCGCCTTGCGCGTACGCATACGCGAGGGTCGGCTGCATGTCTCCGGCGAGTGCGCTCATTGCTTGTCGCGGCCCGCTCGGCAAGCTCCCTGCGGCGCTTGCAACACCAGCCGGCACGAGCGCGCCGAGGTTGTGATAGAAGACCGCCGAGAAGTTTGCATTGCCGTCCGCCGGCAAACCGGCCGTGAACTTCGCCGAACGCAGCAGTGAGAAACCACTGTCATGCGAAGTGATCGCCCGTTGCACCAGCGCGCGGCTTGGACCAACGATCATGTAGCCGTTCGCGTACGTGTAGTTGACTTCGAGGAAGCCAAACTCCGCCGACTTGAGCGTGTAGTAAATGCGGCCGCTGACGTCCGCCTGATCCCAGCTCAATCCGGTCTTGCCGAATTTCGCGGCTTCCTTGTTGACTTCACCAACCGCACGCTCGAGCGTTTGCTGTAAGTGCGCCGGGTCGTTGACCTCAAACACCAGCTTCCACGACGGCGTCGGCAGGATTGGACCATCAATCGCGAAGGCAAACTCACCACCCAACGGCGCAGCGATGTCGTTGCGTAAGTCGAGACCGCGCTCCGTCTGTTGTTTTTCCAACGTCTTGCGCAACTCAGGCGACACCGTTTCCAGCACGCCCAGCAGATCATCAACCAGCGACACGGGGTTTTTCACGACAAAGCCCGCGACCAGATTTGCGTCCGGCGAGATGTACTCGAGCGAGCCCATCGGACCAGGCGCGGCCAGCCACGAAGGAATGCCGCGTTGCATGTCGTTGAAAGAGAGCGAAGCCTGAGTGTGCGTCTTACCGTACGCGTCCTTTTGATCGAGCACGAAGTATTTCACACTGAGAATGCCCAACTTGTTCAACGCGTTCTCTTGTTTCTCCGCATCCGGGCCCTTGGCGCGTTCGGCCCTGGTCTGGGTCACAACCTTTTCCAGGTTCGCCGCCACCACGATGCCGGCGCCGGATTCATAAACCTGCGCGATACGGTTGCGGAACGGAGTCGCCGTGAAACTGCTCGCGCCACCACCCGCCTGCACTGTGGCGAGTTGTTGAAGCTGCGCCAACTTCGGACTGGCAGCAAACAGATTGTTTTGGATCCAAACGTGGAGCTTTTCTTTCTTCGCGCCATCGTCGGTCGCCGTCAGCGGGTTCTCCACGAAAACGATCTCCGGTCTGTCGTGACCGCCGGACATCTTCGCGAACTGTTGTTCGATAAACTCTCGCAAGCCCGCGGAGTTCTTCAGTTCGGCGAGCACCAGCGGATCGCTCGGCTTTCCTTGTGCGTCCATCGAAACAGACACGGCAATCTCATCGCCGAGGTAGGCGCCAAACTGCCGAATGGTTTCCACCACGCGGTCCATGTTCTGCTCTCTGCCTGACTGTTCTTTCTCCCACCACTCGCGCAACGCCGCATTCTGGCTCATCCGTTCCTGAATGATGCGATGCGATTCGGTGATCGTGTCGGTCAGGTTCGGCAGCGCCGCGTAGACCACTGTGTTCTCGGGCATCAGGTCGAGCAGGTGCGTCGAAGTGCGAACGCCCGGCTGCGAGACGCCTTTCAGTTCAGTCTTGAGTGCCGCGAGACCAGACAACACCGCCGCATAATGATTAGCTTTCTTGCTCCACGCGACTTCGTCTTTGATCGGAATCGTCGCGATGGCCGGACTGGTCGTCGCCTGGTCGCCCGGACGCAGCACACGATCGCTGCCGGCGTGATTCAGGTTCACTTCGCCTTCGATAACCGAAACGCGCGAGCCCTTCGTGCCGTTGTTGACGGAGAACACCGTTCCCGTCACGGACACGAGCGAATTACCACTCTCAACAAACAACTTCCCGTCTTTTTGCTTCGCGGCTTCGACGACAATGCTGCCGCGATCGAGATGGATCGTGGTTCCCTGTCCAGTCTTCGTCAGGTACAGCTCGGAACGCTCTTTCATTTCGATCAACGAGCCATCGCCGAGACGAACAACAGCGTGCGCGTCTTTTGCGGTGCGCACCCTCTCGCCCTTCTGCAATTTCGCACCCGTGGTGACGGCTGCGGTGTGCGCGTCAGCAACCTGAAACACCTGTCCTTCCGCAGCCTGGACCGTCGCTTCAAATTCGCCAAACGGCCAGTAACGTTGCATGAACGGAACGGCCAGCAGACCGAAACCTATCACCACCGCCGCGGCGACGCCCCACCGCAACACGACCGGCTGAAGCGAATAACGCTTCGCTTTGACCGGCGCTTTCGCAAACGTAGTGCGGCGTGAACGCGCATCGTTCATCGCTTTGCGACAGGGAATGCATTCGTGCGTGTGGTCTACCAGTAACAGCGACCGCGCTTCCGAGAGTTTTCCTGCCAGGTAAGCAGGGATGAGCGACTGAAAATCTGCGCAACCTTCGATCCGATCGACCTTCGGCATCTGAAACTCAGTGTCGCCGGCCGCCGCAGAGACACGCGCCCAAACACGGTCTGCGGCCGCTGAAACCACTGTCGGATCGATCTTCTCGTTGCGAATCTCAGCAGTAACTTTGTCGAGAATCTCTTCACTATTCCTTTTCATTGTGTTTCTCCAGATAGTGCCCAATCTCTTTTCTCAGTTTGGTGCGAGCGCGATGGAGGACGACGCCCACGACGAACGGCGAGGTTTCCAGCAATACGGCAATTTCTTTATTGGCTAATCCTTCGTAGTAACGAAGCACGAACATTTCGCCGGCGGTTTTTCCGAGTCGCGCGACGGCCTGGCGAACCAGGTGTTGTAATTCTCGATCGGCATGCAGCGCCTCAGGACTGCGGGCGCGGGTCGCAAGCGAGTCGGCGCCGGCCTCCTCGAGCCCGATTGATTTGGCTCTCGTGCGGCTACGCAGGAGATCGAGGGAAGCGTTGATGGCGGCGCGCGACAGGTATGCTTCCGGGTTTTTGGAAAGGTCGTAAGTTTCCTGACCTTTCACCAAACGCAGAAACACGGTTTGGAGCACGTCCT
Source organism: Pyrinomonadaceae bacterium (assembly GCA_036276375.1). Classification (GTDB taxonomy): domain Bacteria; phylum Acidobacteriota; class Blastocatellia; order Pyrinomonadales; family Pyrinomonadaceae; genus PSRF01. Next base: position 3,427 of record DASUOZ010000711.1, read on the forward strand.
CGGCATCCGCGGCGCTGCCGGTGA
>DASUOZ010000712.1:0-7765 GCA_036276375.1 Pyrinomonadaceae bacterium
TTCAGATCGCGATGAAGCACGCCGCGCTCGTGCACGGCGGCGAGACCGGCGCAGAGTTGGCGCGCGACGTCGATCGCTTTGGCCTGTGGCAGATGGCCGATGCGTTTGAGCAACGACGAGAGCTCTTCCCCGCGCACGAACTCCATCGAGATAAAGTGTTGTCCGTCAAACTCCGCGACGTCGTAGACACGACATACGTGACGGTGCGAGATCTGTCGCGCAACGCTTACTTCGCGATAGAAACGCGCGAGCGTGGCGCCGTTTGCGGTGAGCGATTCAGGCAAAAACTTGAGTGCGACCGGTTGCTTGAGTTTGAGATCGTCGGCGCGATAGACCTCGCCCATGCCGCCGCGGCCGATCAGGCCGACGATGCGATAACGCTCGGAGAGCACGTCGCCGGGAATGAATCTGGCGTCGTCGATTGAATCCGTCGTGAACGAGGCGGATCTCTTGAGCGGTGTTTCCGAGGGCTGGGTTATCAGTCGTGCGGCTACGTGGAAGACGTCTGTTTGGATGAAATCCTCGGCGTGCCGGTCGAACGCGATCATCTTCTCGACTTCGCGGCGCAGATCCGGATCGTCTCCGCAGGCGCGGTCGAGGAACGAAGCGCGATCCTTCGGAGCGTGTTCAAGCACGGCCTCGAAGAGCTCGTCAACTTTTCGCCAGCGGTCGGGTTTCATCGGCGGTTCCTTCAGTGATCAGACGGTAGAGCCAGGCTTTCGAACGTTGCCATTCGCGTCGCACCGTTCGCGGTGAGATGTCCAAAACTTCCGCTGTTTCCTCGATGCTCAAGCCGCCGAAGTAACGCAGCTCAACGATCTTGCTTTTCTGCGGATCGACAGTCTCGAGAAATTTCAGCGCTTGGTCGAGCGCGAGAAAGTGTTCGGCCGGTTGGCCCGCGAACGCCGCAGCTTCCCCGAGCGAAACCTGGACCGCGCCGCCGCCGCGTTTATCACGTGCGTGTGCACGCGCGTGATCGATCAAAACGTGTCGCATCACTTGCGCGCAGACGGCAAAGAAGTGCGAGCGGCTGTGCCATTCGAAACTCTCCTGACCGGCAAGTCTCAAGTACGCTTCGTTAACCAGCGCGGTTGCCTGCAACGTGTGTCCGTCGCGTTCCTGGCTCATCTGGCGGCGCGCGATGCGGCGCAATTCAGCATGGACGAGAGGAAGCAGTTTATCGAGCGCCGACTTGTCGCCGGTGCCCCACGCCGCGAGCAGTTGGGTGATGTCTTCTCGCAAAGCCCGCGAATTCTACCTCTGTGGCCGCTTTTTCTTCAATCTGTCGCTTTCATCCGTGAGAGTTTTTTTCAAGATTACCTGGAGGCGAGAAATGAAGAAATCAGTCACAGTCATACTCTTTGCGCTGTTTTTAGCGAGCGCGCACGCGCAGGCGCAGAAGAATCACACCGCTGACGAGGCTGCGCTGCGCGACGCCGTGAAGCAGTTGGAGAACGGTTGGAACACGAAAAGCGGCGCGACTTTCGCCAAACCCTTTGCCGAAGACGCTGATTACGTGATCATCAACGGCAACTACATCAAGGGCCGAGCCATCATCGAAAGCCAGCATCAGCGCATCTTCGACACGGTTTTCAAAGACACGACGCTCAGCCTGACCGTGCAACAGATCCGTTTTCTGCGGCCTGACGTCGCGGTGGTTCACGTCAAAGGGCTGCGCTCGAGTCCGAACGAAGATTTGCAGCACGGCGCGATGATCACGCTCCTGATGACGAAGGAGAAACAGGGCTGGATCATCGCGGCGTTTCAAAACACCGCCGTTGCCGCGCCGCCACCGCGCCAGTAGACACCGTCCCCGCTGCCGTTTGCAGTCGGGCGTGATCTGACAGGATAATCGCCCGCAATATGGAAACACTGCGAACCCTTTACGACGAAATAGAACCGTACGACAGCGGGCACATTAAAGTGTCCGCTGTGCACGACATTTACTACGAACAATGCGGCACGCCGAATGGAAAACCCGTTGTGTTTTTGCACGGTGGTCCAGGCGCGGGACTCGTCCCTGACTATCGCCGCTTCTTCGATCCAAACGCCTACCGGATCATTCTGTTCGACCAACGCGGCGCGGGCCGCAGCACGCCACACGCTTCTCTCGAAGACAACACGACCTGGCACCTCGTGGACGACATCGAAAAGATCCGCGAACAGTTCGGCATCGATCAGTGGCTCGTGTTTGGCGGCTCGTGGGGCAGCACACTCGCGCTCGCTTACGCTGAAACGCATCCGGAAAGAGTGCGCGGTCTCGTGCTGCGCGGCATCTTCCTGTGCCGCCCGATCGAGATCCGCTGGTTCTACGAAGACAGCCAGGGCGCGAGCGCCATCTTCCCCGACGGCTGGGAAAAGTACGTGCGCATCATTCCCGAGTCGGAACGCGGCGACATGATCCGTGCTTACTATCGCCGTTTGACGAGCGACGACGAGTCAGTGCGATTGGAAGCAGCGCGTTTGTGGTCCGTATGGGAAGGCAGCGCTTTGAAGCTGCTGCCCGATCAAAAGCTGATCGACGACTTCAGCGAACCTGACAAAGCACTCGCCCTGGCGCGCATCGAGTGTCACTACTTCGTCAACAACTGCTTCTTCGAAACAGACAACTACCTCATCGAAAACGTGGGCCGCATTCGCCACCTTCCGGGCGTCATCGTCCACGGACGCTACGACATAGTTTGTCCGTTTATGAGCGCGTGGGATCTGCATCGTGCCTGGCCCGAAGCGGAACTAAAAGTCATTCCCGACGCCGGCCATGCGGCCTGGGAACCCGGCATAAGAGACGCACTAATCCGCGCTACGGACAGTTTTCGCTAAAATTACCTGACACAAATCGGTCCGTTTTTACGCTAACTGAGTTGGGAGCAGTCGCAAGGCTGCTCCGTTTGACTCGGTAGAGGAGACGTTTGGAGATAGAAACCATTCCGAGTGATACAATCCCTGGAAAAAATTCCGGGGAGGCGCAGGAATGGCGAAGATCAGAGCAGCGCTGACTGTCAATGGCAAGAAGCTGAACGTTGACGTCGACTCGCAGACGAGTTTGTTGAGCGTACTGCGCAACGATCTCGATCTGACGGGAACGAAGTACGGCTGCGGTGAAGCGCAGTGCGGCGCGTGTACGGTGCTGGTTGACGGGCAGCAAACGCGGTCTTGCGTCACGCCCGTCGGCAAAGTCGTCAACAAGCAGATCACCACCATCGAAGGTCTCGAAAAAGACGGCAAGTTGCATCCCGTGCAGGAGGCGTTTGTAAAAGCCGACGCGATGCAGTGTGGCTACTGCACGCCCGGCATGATCATGGCGAGTGTCGCGCTCCTCAATAAGAACGAGCAACCCACACGCGAGCAGATCGTACGGCACATGGACGGAAACATCTGCCGCTGCGGCGTCTACCTGCGGATCATCGCCGCAATTCAAACGGCCGCAGAAGAGAGGAGAAACGCCATATGAACGACCTTCCGGAAGTCGAACGATATGAGCTGGCGGAAGATCCGCTGTATCACTTCACGTTTGATCGGCGCCAGTTTTTGAAGGCGTTCAGCGCCGGCATCGCGTTGCTGGTGCCGATGAGTCATCTGCTCGCGCAGGAGCAAGGCGAGTCCGGCCGCGGGGGATTTAGTCGTGAGTTGCCGCAGGAGATCGGCGCATGGATTCACATCGATGAACACGGATCGGTCGTCGTGTACACGGGCAAGGTTGAGTTTGGGCAGAACATCCGCACATCGTTGGCCCAGGCGGTAGCGGAAGAACTGCACGTGCCGATTGCGACAGTTCGACTCGTGATGGGCGACACGGATCTGACGCCGTTTGACATGGGCACGTTTGGCAGTCGCACGACGCCGACGATGGCGCCGCAGCTACGCAAAGCCGCGGCCGCTGCGCGCGAGATGCTAATCGCGCTGGCGGCGCAGCAGTGGCAGGTTGCGCCCGACACGGTCCGCCTCGTCGACGCACGATTTGTATCTCATGATCAGACGAAGTCGATGACGCTCGCGGACGTTGCAAAGGGTCGGAAACTCATCAAGACGATCTCGCCGGATGTGAAGACGACGCCGGTCGAGCAATGGACCATCGCGGGGACGTCGGTGCCGAAAGTCGACGCGCGTGATTTTGTGACGGGCCGGCACAAGTACACGTCTGACATGCGACGCGACGGCATGTTGTACGGCGCCGTAGTGCGTCCGCCGAAACTGAACATGACGTTTGAATCGGAAGGCTCTGCCACGGCCGACGTCAAGAATGTACAGCTAGTGCGAGACGGGAATTTCCTTGGTCTGGCATCATTGGACCAGCCGTTTGCCACGCGCGTTGCAAAGTCGATGACAACTCGTTGGAAGACGAGCCCCGATCCCCAACCCGACAACGCCACGCTGTTCGATTACTTCCGCAAGAACGCGCGCGACGGGCGCGGCCGTCCGGTCGGTTCCGTTGCCGAAGGATTTTCAGCCGCCGACAAGACGCTCGAACAAACCTACACGGTCGCTTACATCGCTCACGCGCCACTCGAACCGCGCGCCGCTATCGCCGAATACGTGGACAACAAGTTGACTGTTTGGACCGGCACGCAGCGTCCTTTTGGCGTGCGTGGAGAATTAGCCGAAGCGTTGCACATTCCGGCGAACCGCATCCGCGTGATCGTGCCCGACACCGGTTCCGGTTACGGCGGCAAACACAGCGGCGAGTGTGCGATTGAAGCCGCGCGACTCGCGATCGCGACCAAGAAGCCGGTGAAGGTTGTGTGGACGCGTGAAGAAGAGTTTACGTGGGCCTACTTCCGTCCGGCCGGGGTCATCGACGTGAAGACGGGCGTCAAGAACGACGGCAAGATCACTGCCTGGGAGTTTCACAACTACAACTCCGGCTCCTCCGGCATCCAGCTCAAGTATGACATCGCGAATCAGAACATTCAGTTCCACGACACGAAGTCGCCGCTGCGGCAGGGCTCTTATCGCGGGCTCGCGGCGACGGCCAATCACTTCGCGCGCGAGGTCCACATGGATGAGCTTGCGGCGCTCGTGAAGCTGGACCCGATCGAGTTTCGGCTGAAGAACATCAAGGACGAACGTCTGCGCGCGGTGCTCCAGGCCGCCGCAACCCGTTTTAATTGGCAGCGAAAACCCAGCGATGAGAGGCGCGGTTACGGCGTGGCGTGTGGTTTCGAAAAGGGCGGTTACATCGCGACGTGTGCGGAAGTGTCAGTCGAGCGGCGCACGGGCAAAGTGAAACTCGAGCGCATCGTCGAAGCGTTTGAATGTGGCGCAATCGTTAACCCGGTCCATCTCGAAAACCAGATCGAAGGCGCGGTCGTGCAGGCGATTGGCGGCGCGCTCTTCGAATCTATCCAGTTTGCAAATGGAAGCATTCTCAACCCGCGTTTCAAGAGTTATCGAGTGCCGCGATTCAGCGATGTTCCTCCGATCGAAATCGTCCTGGTGAACCAGAAAGATCTTCCTTCGGCGGGCGCCGGCGAGACGCCAATCGTCGGCCTGGCTCCCGCGGTCAGCAACGCGATCTTCGCCGCTGGCGGCAAACGACTCCGCTCGCTTCCATTGGCGCCAAACGGCCACCAAACTTAAGCCACAAAAAGGTACAAGAAGCACAAGAAGCACAAGAAACACGAAGGACTTAACCACCCTCCTTCGCTGTGCTTTTTGTGACTTTTTGTGGCCCAAATCCGGCCTGTCCGGTCTGCCGACTGTGGTCGGTACGGTCGATACCTGTGGTCTGTAACGTAAGTTCAGGCGCCTCCTTTTCATAGCATCTCCGCGTTTAAAAGTGGGCCTGGTGCCCGGAACGTTGAGTCGCCTTGAAGGCGGAGGATGATATGCAAGTCAATTTGCGGTACCTATGTTTTGCTTTGCTGGCAGTTGCGGTTTTGTTCACTTCGATTCGGGCCCAGAAGACCGATCAACAGGCGGAGAAGACGCTCGCGCCCTACTTCCTGGTCCAGGGAGATCCCACCGTGGATCAACTGCCGCTCAAAGACACGCGGGTCGAGATATCAGTGTCAGGTGTGATTGCCGACGTCAAAGTGCGGCAGATCTATCGCAACGAAGGTGCGCGTCCGATCAATGCTTCGTATGTTTTTCCGGCTTCGACGCGCGCGGCCGTTTACGCGATGCGCATGCAGCTTGGTAACGAGATCATCGTCGCTAAGATCAAAGAGCGCGAACAGGCGAAGAAAGAATTCGAACGGGCCAAAGAAGAAGGGAAGAGCGCGTCGCTGCTGGAGCAGGAGCGGCCAAACGTCTTCTCGATGAGTTTGGCGAACATCATGCCGCAGGAGCAAGTGGAGATCGAATTGCGATACACCGAGCTCCTGATTCCAACCGACAACGTCTACGAGTTCGTGTTTCCGACAGTTGTTGGACCACGCTACGCGTCTCCGGGAAGCACGAACAGCAAGACGGACCGCTTCGTCGAGACTCCGTATCAGCGCCAGGTCCAACAGCCGGCCAGCGAGCTCCACATCTCGGCGCGAATCGCGGCCGGACTCCCGATTTATGACGTGTCGTCTCCGTCACACAACGTGTTTCCGCAGTGGCAGAATAACGGCGCGGCGCAGTTGCAGCTCGACGATTCGAATCCGTTTCAGGGGAATCGCGATTTCGTAGTTCGTTATCGTCTTGCCGGTGAGCAGATCGCTTCGGGGCTGCTGCTGTTTCAGGGCGCCGGCGAAAACTTCTTCCTCTACATGGCCCAGCCGCCGCAACGCGTTGCGGCCGACACGATTCCGCCGCGCGAATACATCTTTGTGGTGGATGTTTCGGGCTCGATGGAAGGTTTTCCGCTGAACACGTCCAAGCGGTTGCTGCGCGATCTAATCGCCAAGCTGCGTCCGACGGACTTGTTCAACGTAGTGCTGTTTGCGGGTGACTCGACGCTGCTTTCGCCCCAGTCGTTACCGGCGAACCACCAGAACATCGCCCGCGCAATCGCTTTGCTGGAACAACAGCGCGGCAGCGGCGGCACGGAACTACTCGCGGCGATGCAACAGGCGATGAGTTTGCCGCGACAGGAAGGCATCTCGCGCAGTCTATTGTTGGTGACGGACGGCTTTGTTGCCGGCGAGCAGGGCGTTTTCGATCACATCCGCAACAATCTGAACCGTTGTAACGTGTTCGCGTTTGGCATCGGCACGTCGGTTAACCGCTACTTGATCGAAGGCGTAGCGAAAGCCGGCATGGCCGAGCCGTTCATCGTCACTGAAGACAACGAAGCTGAAGGTGTCGCAGACAAGTTTCGTGAATACGTTCAGTCGCCGGTGTTGACTGACATTCAGGTGCGCGCTAACGGATTTGATGTTTATGACGTGAATCCGGCGCAGTTCCCGGACTTGTTGGCCCAACGTCCGATCATTCTCTTCGGTAAGTGGCGTGGACCAATCGCGGGAACGATCGAACTCACTGGCAAGAACGGCCAGGGCATTTTCACGTCGCGTGTTGACGTTGCGAATACGCAGCCTGACGAGGCGAACGGCGCGTTGCGTTATCTGTGGGCGCGCTCGCGGATAGCCGAGTTGTCTGATTATGGCGCGTACGAGGCTGAGGAAGAGCACGCAAAAGCGATTACGGAGCTGGGTTTGAAGTACAACCTGTTGACTCGCTACACGTCGTTTATCGCGGTGCGTGAAGTGGTGACGAATCCGACGGGCTCGGCGCAGGACGTGAAGCAGCCGCTGCCGTTGCCGTTGCGAGTCAGCGACCTTGCTGTCGGTGGCGGCACGGAAGTCGGCAGCGAACCAGAGTTGATGATCCTCATTGG
>DASUOZ010000713.1:0-2148 GCA_036276375.1 Pyrinomonadaceae bacterium
GACCGCACCCCGGGTTTATGCCGAGAACAAGAACCACTGGTTCCAACTCTACAACTTCGTTACCGACATTTTTTTCTTCCACGTTGACCGCGGCAATGTACGTCCCGATCTGCACGGTCACATCGGCGCGCTGGTAGCGGACCAGCCGGGAAACCTTCGCCTGCGCGCGGACTGCGACGTGTTTGCGACCTACGGCACGCGTTTTCTGCGCGCGATGGGCTTTACGGCGATTGGTTACATGGGAATTTGGGCCATGACTGCCGGCGGTGATTTCGGCATCGGACACGCGGGCGCGCTGCTGCAGAAGGACACTGCTTACTTCGTCGTAAACAACAAAGAAGCGTTTCGCATCACCGCGGCTACCGAAGCCGAAGCGCAAGTGAAACTGCGCGATTCTGTTCTCGACATACTGAACGACCCGGACCACAAACAGATCCATTACGTCGCCGCCGACGCAACCGGAGGAATGCCCGACGTCATTTTCGACCGCACCGCGGCGACACGACGGGCCGACCTGGAATAACCATGAGCAATGCCGATCCGGATCGGTTGAGTAAACCGATCTTCCACACTTACCAGCAACTCCGTGACGACCTCGATGCTCTCCGGTCGCTGGACCGAGTTGCGGTTGTGGATAAGACCGTCACGAATATCGGTAAGAGTCCGGACGGCAACTGGATCATTCCCGCGATCAAGATCGGCAAGAACCCGGCGCACCGTTCGTTTATCTGCGGCAACGAGCACGCACGTGAGTGGATTTCGGTTGAAGTGCCGTATCTGCTCGCCGAGTTGCTGGTGAAGGTGGCGAACGACATCAAGGTCCACGCGCAGTTCGATCGCTACACGACTCAGATCAAGCAACTCGTGAAAGATCGAGAGGTCTGGATCGTGCCGATGTTGAATCCGGAAGGAAACACGTTCACGCGCGTTCCCGGCCGCGAGCTCTGGCGCAAGAACCGCCGGCTGTTGGACTACGAACAGTACACCACTTTTGACGGCGACACGCTCCAGTTGCTGGCCGAGTTCTTCGGCATCGATAGCAACAAGCACATGTCTCTACTCGTCAAGCGCCAGAAGGGCACTAACGATCGTGGAATTGCTGATTGGCAGGAACTGGCTCGCCACAATGCGCAGCAACTGGCGCAACACAAAGTATCGGTCACCGATCCAACGTTGCCGCTGCCCGCGGGTATAACTCTCAAGATTCCGATCTTCGGCGTCGATCTGAATCGGAATTATCCCTTCAAGTGGAACTCGCAGAAGGCTGACGTAAAGGGTACTTCAGCAAAGAGCGATGATGCTTACCCGGGCGCTGAAGCGGGATCTGAATACGAAGTGCAGTCAGTGATGAAGTTGTTCACCGGCGCGGCCGACAACAAGCAGCCGTTTCAGTCGGCGCTGAGCTATCACAGCCAAGCCGAGATCGTTCTTTACCCGTGGGGCTACGACAAGAAGTCGACGGATCGCACCGCAGTGGTCGATTTTGCCGGTTACCTCGCGACCCTGATCAACCAGGCCCGCAACCCCGGGGCCGTTGCTGAGATCAAGCGCGCGAAGGACGAATTCATCAAAGACAGAGGAATCAGCGAAACCCATCCGGAGTTCCTCGAAGAGTGGTCGCTCGACAAACGGCGCCAGTTCTATATGGCCGGCAACCCCGGCGCTTTCAGTTTCGGCGGCGAGGGCGGTTCGTTCATGGATTGGGCCCACGACAAGTTTGATGGGATGCCGGTCTACACGATCGAACTGAGCCCGAACCGTTCGGCGGCCCAAAAAACCATGCAGCCGCCGGAGACCGATATCCTGCCGATCTTCCGCGAGAACCTGCCCGCCGCACTCGCGCTGATCGAGTACCAAAATTTCCAACGCCAGGTACGCAAGCGTGGGTCATGCTATCGCTGTCACTTCTTCAGCTACGCTGGACCACAAACGAAGGGCGTGCTCTCGCAGTGGACGCAACATCTCCAGCCGTTTGGCGATCGCGTGGCGCTGACGGGTGAAGTCGTGGAACTGTTCACCACGATCAGTCCGGACGTTTATCCAATCACGGATCAAGCGCGTATTCGTTTCGACATCCTCGAACAGGACCACGCGCTGACCGGCGCTCGCGACGACATAATCGGTTCTCTTTTAGGGACTGGAGCAAAG
>DASUOZ010000714.1:0-10479 GCA_036276375.1 Pyrinomonadaceae bacterium
AAGGCCCCGTAGGCCTCAGAAGTTTGTGTGCGCCGGTGGAAGGTACGTGCTGTGACCTGCTGGTTCGGGTTATCTCTTCTTTGCGGCTTTCTTCGTTCCGCCCTTCTTCGCGGCCTTCTTGGTTCCGCCCTTCTTACCTGCTTTCTTTCCACCTTTTTTAGTTGCCATAGCTTCTATGTGCTCCTTCTTCAGAGTTTGGTTTTTTGTTTCTTCATGACCACAAGATGCTGTGTTTACTTCGCTCTTGTGGGCTAGAGTAAACGGCGCACAACATCTTGCTATATAAACGCAAATATCTCTAATGTCAATAACTTATTACTCAATCCCTAAAATATTTTTTCGCGTGTTGAGCGGCCCTCGAGTGCGTGTTTAAGAGCACCGGTGAGTGATCGCACGACCCGTGAATCACTCGCTCGCCGGACGCGATCGCCCGCGGAGTGATGGTCCAACTTCAGTGTGCGACCGTTGAACGAGAAGAGTTGAGGAAGAGATCTGAAGTTTACTGATGGTCCAACTTAGTTGCGGAACAGCGGCGTGAAGATCCATTGATCGTGACGCTCGATGCCGTAGTAACTCAGCACCGAATCATTCTTACTACGAGTGCCGACGCCGACGAATGGTCCACTGGAAACATCATCAACCGTGGATGAATTGTTCTCGGTTGGACGCGCGCCGAGATTGACTACGTTTACAATCGGAGGGACTGCAAACTGTTGTAATTGCGCGAGTTGCCCGCGCGGCTGCGGAACGAAGTTGCCGGAGTAGAACATTATCGATTGCTGCAACTCAACCAGTCCCTGCGAGCGTGGACGAACCAAACGCCACTCACCGCCGGGCGTTAACGGATCACGTGCGGCTGACGCGCGAAGGATCTGACGGTTCTTTGATCCACCGGGAATCGGCACGCCCTCGAGTAAGTCGTCGATCGAAGTCGGCAATGCTTGTTCGCCCGGCAGACGCTTCACGAGCGACGTGTAGATGTAATACTGACCGATTGCTTCCGCCACTTGCTCGCCGCGAAAGATCGCTTCCTTCTCTCGTTCGCGCTGTGCTTGTTGCTGCACGCGAGGCGCCACGGCCATGGCGAACAAAGCGACGACGGTCATTAACGCGAGCAGGGCGACGAGGGTGTAGCCGCCCTCGGATCGTCCCTTCGCACTGAGATCGACGCGCGAGTGACGCCTCGAGCGCGCAAAGCTCGACCCGCATATATTGTGGTCGCTCATTGTCTCAGGGTTCGTCATCTTCAGACTCAACTCGCGGCGTGGGACGCGTCAAAGGATTGCCGATACTCTTCTCGCCTTCGGTCATCGCGAGCTTGTGTTGAATCTTCAGCGTCGTGTCCGTCATGACGAGTTCTTTATCCGAGATACTGGTGACACGAAACCTTCCGCTCAACAGATCGCCACGATGTACGTTCATGATGTTGCGGTTGCTCTTGTCCTGAACGATTGCGACGTCGTCCACGCGATTGTTTGGACTGATGATACCGACGTAGGAATAGTTGGGCGTCGGTGGCGCGGCAACGTTTAACGACGCGGGCGCCGAGAAGAGAATGTTGTCGGGAGTGCGCACGATGATGTTGCGCGTGCCCGGCCCGCCGATCAGTGCTGCCGCAACGTGGGCCGAGAGCTGTTGCGGACTGACGTAAGTCGTCGGGAGCTCTTGTCCGTCAAAGTAGATTTTCGTCGCCGGCGTAAACTTGTCGCCCGCGACCTCCAGTTTGAAGTCCGCGCTGCGCGCGTAAACGTTTGACGGCGATACTGAAGCGAGCAAAATCGGCGGAGGCGGAGGCGGTGTCGGCGTTACTTCCTTGACGACCGGCGCCGGTGCCGGCGGCGGCACGTAGTAAGCAAAGATGTTCCGGCGGGCTTCAGGCGCGCTGTAGGAAGACGGCTCGTATTCAATCGGCGCAAACAGCGCTAGGGCGGCAGCGTCAGGCGACGGTGTTTGGTTAGCTTGCGGCCGCGGTCCGGGTCCTGTGGTTCGCGCGGGTGTCGGCGACGCCGCAGCGCGCGGCTTATTCGAGTTGCCGCTGCTGCCGAAGCCGAACAACACCCACCACAACACGATCAGGGCGACGAACCCCAGAATGGCGGCTCCTATCAACTTCTTCTTCTCGCCGGGTTTAGTGAGATCAACTGCTTGCATTGCGATTTATTCCTGAGGTTGGGGGTTAATGCCGGGCGCGTTGTGGCGCTGGAAATAGGTCGCCAGGTTCATTTGCAGGCTGATGAGCGAGCCACCCGGGTTGCCGGTGGCTTCATCGGCTGACGCGGGCGAGTTGTTCTCATTCGCGCGCTGCAACTCAACCTGATTGATGACGACGAACTGTTTGCTGCGCTCGATGTCGCGAACGAAGCGGCGAATGTCGTGATACTGTCCCTCGACCGTGACCATCACAGCGAGGCCCGGATAGAAACTCTGCCACTTGGTTGTGGTTGACTTACCGCCCACGGCCTTCGTTCCCGCCGGGTCGAGCGGTGTATAGGTCGGGCCGGACGTATTGCGCAGGTTGTTCTTCAGGATCATCTGGTTGAGCTCGTCGTAGAGATCCATGCGTCCCTGATCCGATTGGTACAGATAGCTGGTCTCAAACTCACCCAAACTCGTCGCAATCTTCTCGACCTGGTCCTTTGTATTTAGTCCTTTGCTGACGACCCCGTCCAGCGTTTGCAGGTTGGTTTGCAGCCGCGTCTTGTCTTCGTTGAGTGAAGTGACGCGCATGCGTGCCGGCACGACGAAATAGAGATAGCTGAACAGCACGAGGAGCAACACCAAACAACTGCCCGCCAGCGCGGCCACTTCCGCGACGCCAAACATCTTGCCGCGACGCGAATCGATAAAGGTCGTGAGCCGTTGCTTGTATGGCGCTCGGGGTGCGGTGGTTAGTTCTGCGCTCATCTCGACACCTCGCTTCCCCCCGAGCCTGCCGCTTCCGCAACGCTCTCATTCGAATAACTCGCGCGCGGCCGGTAGACTACGTACAGCTCATACTCCGTTCCGCTTTCGCCACGCCCCTTCTGCAGCGTTTGCGCGCGCAACTCAGGCTGGAATATCCCATCCTCATGCATCTCTGAGATCATCTCGCTGATCGTCGACGGGTTCTTCGTAAACACCGCAAGATCGAGTTCCGCGATCGTCTGATTGCCTTGAGTCGTTACGTCGCGCACGGCGATTCGCGACACCCTCACGTTAGGCGGCAGCGACGCTTCCAAATCCACCAGCAATTTCGACCACGAGAAACTTCGGCGATTGACTAACTGGTGCGCCGCCGGCACTGCCTGCTGATGCTCGGGACTGAGATCGTTCTTAACTGCTTCGGCTTGTTTCAGGAGCCCCTGCTCCTTTTGCCGGAGACTATTGATCTCCAACTGCAAGCTCTGCGCCTGGCTGCCGGCGACTGTCGTCAGCCGCACAACCACGACCAACCCGATGACTGATACAAACAGAATAAAGGCCGTCAGCGCCCACGGCAGCAGGCGATTACTAAATGGTTTGGACGCCAGATTAAGATTGCTATTCACGGCGAAAAAGGATACACGGCCAGTTGGAGTAATCGCAAATGAAGTCATCGGAACGCTTACACGTTGACGGCTTTCATTTGTTGCAAAACGTCGGGTCGACTTAGTCCCGTCTAGGCCGCAGCGGGCCTTCGTTCAACGCCAGCGAGTGACGATAGGCGCAGGTCACGTTGCGCCCGTTTCGCTTGGCGCGGTACAGCGCCGAGTCGGCCAATTCTACCAGCCGGATCGGGTCGCGTGCGTCATCGGGGAAACAAGCGACGCCAATGCTCAACGTCAGATGAAAACGCGCCGCTCTGGGATGCGCGGCTTCGGCAGCCGCCGTAAATACCGCCTGCTCAACGCCGCGGCGGACACGTTCGGCCGCCACCAACCCCTGCAAATAATCCGCGTCGAGCAGAAACGCGGCAAACTCTTCACCGCCGAAACGCGCCGCCACGTCACCGGAACGCAACGCCGACTTGATGATCACTCCCACGTCCTGCAACGTGCGATTGCCCGCGAGATGGCCGTAGTTATCGTTGACCGACTTGAAGTGATCCAGATCCATCATCAGTACACAAAACGGATGTGATAGCTCTTCGGCGCGGGCGGCCTCGCGCCTGAGCTCCGTGAAAAACGACTTGCTGGTCAACAGCCCGGTCAATTCGTCGTGACCGATGAGTCGATGGATCTGTTGTTGAAAGGCGCGGTCGATCTCGTCGAGCAGCTCGAAACGGAAGAGCTGATTGCCGACGAGTATCTTGTCGCCGTGGTTCAGGATCGCTTCGGTCACTGAACGCCCGTTGACGAGCGTGCCGTTGGTTGAATTGAGGTCTTTGAGCCTGAACACGGTCGAGCCTGTATCGGCGTCGACTTCAGTGATGATGCAGGCATGGAGACGAGAAGCCTTGTTGTCGTTCAAACGTACGTGCGCGTCGAGCGCGCGGCCGAGGGTTACCTCCGGACGTTCCAGCGGAATGGGAGTAGCGAGCAGTTCTCCGCCGAGGGCCACGATGACCGGCCGGCGTTCCGCCGTGCCGGGATCCGTGGCGGCTGAGACTTCGCCGACCTGCGTTGGGGAATCAGTTTGGTCGTAGTCGCCTGTCATCCTGTCGACCTTCGCTTGTGGGCCTTAGTCCTTCCTTTTATAATCGCCCAACCCAATTTTACTCTTACCAGCCTGCTGGTAGCAGCCATGGAAGTACAGACGCCACAAAATTCGGCTCTCGGGACCTGTTGCGACGACGTCGAGACGGGCACCGTCCAGCGCGTAGCGGAGGCTAATCTGCCGACCGAATGGGGCGATTTTCGCATTGCCGCCTACCGCTCGCTGACCACCGACGAGGAGTTTGTGGTCCTCTTTAAAGGCGAGATGAAGGGCGACGTGCCCACGCTGGTCCGCATTCACTCGCAGTGTTTGACCGGCGACGTCTTTGGCTCAACCAAATGCGACTGCGGCCGCCAGTTGCACCAGACCATGCAGATGATCAACCAGGAAGGCCGCGGCGCCATCGTCTACCAGCAACAGGAAGGACGCGGCATCGGTATCGTCAACAAGATCCGCGCCTACGCGCTCCAGGATCAGGGCGCCGATACCGTGGAAGCAAACGTGAAGCTCGGGCTCGAGGTCGACTTACGCGAGTACAAACAATGTGCGGAGATCCTTTACGACCTTGGCTTGTGCAAGGTGAAAGTGATCTCCAACAATCCGCTGAAACTGCGCGCGCTCGAAGAGGCGGGGCTGAAGATCGTCGAGCGCGTTTCGATTGAAGTGGACGCCACCGAAGACGCAGCCGGTTACCTGCGCACCAAGAAAGAGAAACTCGGTCACCTGCTGGATCTGAAACGCAGCTAATTACTGCTTACTTCTCAAATCCTTGATCGTTCCTTTGATCCGTTCCGCATCCGGCGCCTTCGGATCGAGTTTCAAATACTTCTCCAACTCGTCTGCCGCCTGCTGGTTCTTGTTCGCGCTCATGTAGAGCCCGCCCAGATACCGGTGTGCGAGCGCGATGTTTTCGCCGCCGTTGGCGACCGTCGCCTCAAACTCGGGTAACGCTTCGCCGTGGCGCTTGAGGCTGACCAACGTCAAGCCGAGATAGTAGTGGGCCATTGGACCAGCGGCCTTCAAATCCAGCGCCTTGCGCAGGTGAGTCTCGGCGTCTTCAAACTTCTTCTGGTTGTAGCGTGCAATGCCGAGGTTGAGATGGGCTGTCGGATCTCCGGGTTTGAGTTTAAGCAGCTCTTCGTAAGTCTCGGCGGCCTTATCCATGTTATTGAGCTTCATGTACTGGAAGCCGAGATCGCTGAGCGCGAGGGGGAAGTTTGGATAAGCCGCAACGGCATCACTCAGAAACTGTGCGGCTGCTTTGGTGTCGCCCTTTTTCGCGGCTGCCATTCCTTTTTGATAAAGGTTCAGCGCCTTCTCAGGCACGCCCGCAAACGCCGGATTCGAAGCATCAATCTTCAGGTGAAGTTGAATGGCGACCTGCACCATGCGTCCGCGAGACTCGTGATCGATCATCACGGGTTCGCGGGCTTTTTCATACTGGTTCCCAGCATCGACTACTACGGTGTAGCTGCCGGGCTCGAGTCCCCGAAAACGAAACGTTCCGTCCTGATCCGTGGCGGTGGACGAAGGAGAGCCAAACGCGCTGGTGCTTTCCAGATTGACTTTTACCGTGCCCGTAGACTGTCCAGACGGAAAATGAACACGGCCCTGGATCGTGTTGTTGCCACTGCCGGTGGGCGGGCCGCCGCGTGAGCTGCCTGGCAGCACTCCCTGCGAATAGGCAGATAACGCTGCCGAAAAGGCGAAGGAGATCACAAGAGCGAATCTAAAAATGAAGAATTGTGCGATCGATTTATTGCTGGGCATGATGATGATTGCGTTCCTTTCTCTAGCAAAAACTATTGCGGAGTGCGACGACTGCGGAGGTCTTTGATTGTAGCACGCACCCGCTCGGCGTCGTGCGCGTTGGGCGTCAACTTCAGGTAGGCTTCCAGCGCTTCGACAGCCTTAGGATACTCCTCTTTCTTCCAGTAAATCCCGCCGAGGTAATACTGAGCCATGGCCAACTGGTTATTACTCCCCTGCACGGCCAGTACCAACTCCTTCTCGGCCTCGTCGTAGCGATTGACGCGCACCAGGCATAAACCGAGATACATGTGTCCGGTCGGCAACGCTGAATTAAGCTTCAAGGCGGCGCGCAATTGCTCCTCGGCTTCGGGAAACCGTTTCGCTTCAAGAAAAGCGATTCCCAGATTCAGCCGCGGGCCATACGCCTCCGGATTGAGTTTTACAGCCTCTTTAAGCGTCTCGATAGCTTTGTCCGTCTGGCCGAGCTTCACGTACTGGACGCCGAGCTCGTTAAGCGCGAGCGGAAATTTGGGATGGAGATCCACAGCCTGTTTCAAGCTTTCGGCAGCCTTCGCGGCATCGCCCGCGCGCGCGTGTTCCAATCCTTTTTCGAACAGCTTGCGGGCCTGCTCGGGCACTTCAGCGAGCGCGGCATTCACCACCCCGGGCTTGGCGGTAACACCGTGCTTCAGTTGCAGGTGAATCATCACGGTTTCGCGGCGAGCGGTCGAGGGAGGGCGCACTCCACTTCGCGAGAGGTTCAGTTCCGTATCGATGTAAACGCTCTCGCGCGAGACCTCATAGTCGTCGCCGGCATCAACGGTAAGGGTGTAGCGGCCAGGCGATAACGAACCGAAGATAAACGAACCGCTGCTGTCGGGAATGACGGTGATCTCACCACCGTTTAGCTGTTGCAACCGAACTAAGATCGTTCCTTCAGCGCGCCGGCCTGAGGGATAAAACACATAGCCTCGAATTTGATGAATGCCACCGGTACCCGTTGAGGCTCGACCGTTTCCCTGGCCTGGAACCGCTGCCGGCAAGAGCAGAACGCAGATGATTGCGAGTAAGGAAGAAATTTCAACGCGGCCGCGGCGAGACATCAGACGTGGCATTGGGAACCTCCCTGGAAAGACTCTTGAGGTTTGCAGATTTAACTCCTGTAGCGGGCGAAGATCAAGCCAAAAACGTCGTGCCGGGAAACAAAATCCCACCGACTTCTCAGTCGGTAGATTGTTCATCCCTAACCGAAAGAAAAAGGGGAGAGGGCTTGTGGGCGCCTCTCCCCAAAACCGCAGGGCAAATGCCTATGCGGAAATCGATTTACTAGAAGGTGAACTTGGCGCCGAATCTAAACGATGACGGAGGCTGCATCAGCAAGCCGGAACCCCAGAAGGGATTCACGACTGGCGGAACGCCCGCGACGCCACTATTGATCGAGAAGGTTTGATCCAGAGTTACCGCGCGCTGGGTATTGAATACGTTGAACCAATCGCCAGTCAGACGGAGCTCTTTACCCTCACCAACACGGATCGGATAGTAAACACCCAAATCGAGGTTGAAGGTCGTCGGCGATCGGGTATCACCGATGCTGTCGACGACGTTCGGGAAACCAGGCTCAGAAGCCGAAACGGACGGAACGATTGCGGTTCCGCGCGTGACGGCGAAGCCTTCGTTGTTGCCATAGATCGGATGCGGAATCAGTTGGTTGAACGGCACGCCTGATTGCGCATAGAAGTTTCCGCTGACCAGGAGTTTCCACGGCGTGCGATAGCTGCCGTTGAATTTGAACTGGTGCGGCCGATCGTTCGGCAAACGTCCGTAAGTGTTAGCGAGCAGGCTCTGAAGATCGAACAACGAAGTGATGTTCGGGTCAGACTGTCCGTTGTCATTACGGAAGAGGCCTTCGTAGTTTCCGATCAGGCTCGAGTACACGTAAGAAGCGATGAACTGGAAGTTATTCGTAAATCGCTTGTTCGCGGTGAACTCGATGGCGCGATAGAAACGCTGAGCGCGGCCAAAGCACTGAGGAGCGCGGCCAGTTGCCGGGTCGCCGGCGCAGGCATTCTCTTCAGTTGTGCCAGGGCCAATGCGGCCTGGGTTGAAGATGAAGTAGTTTTCGCCATCGTCGAACGAACCGTCTTCGATGACGTTGATCATCGCGCGATAAACACCACGCGCGCCGAGCACCACATCACCACCCACCTCGTATTCGAAGCCGCCGGTGATTTCACGAATGCTCTGCGGCTTCAGACCAGGGTCGGCCGGCGTTGCATGGGAACCCAGGTTAGTGGCTCCACCCGCGACGCCCGGGACGATGATCGAACCCGAGGGTGCATTGATTCTGTTGACGTTGAAGTTCTTGTCGGTCTGCACATCGCCGCCGCCTGCGCGAACGTTGATGTCCAACGGAATCGGAACCTCGATGAACTGCGCGTAGTTCGCGAAGACCTTGCCTTTGCCTTTACCGGTGAAATCCCAGATAAAGCCGAAGCGCGGCGCAGCGTTGTCGTCAAAGTTATTGAACTTCAGGTAGGTGTCGCCACCATCCGAGTAGGCTTGCTGGTAGTCCCAGCGAACGCCGAAGCTCAATTGGAAGTTGCGAGCGAATTTCCAGTCATCGCCAACATAGAAGCTCTCGACGTTCGTGTAGGTCTCGCCAACGAGTTGGAAGTCACGAACGCGAGTGGTGTTCCGGATAATGAACGGATTACTAAACGCTTCAGCGGTGGTGATTGCCGTGGGCGTGCCATTAACGGTCAGACCCAAAGCGGCCAGCGTCGCACCTGGGATAGCTGAGGCACGATCCACACCCGCCTGGTTCGGGCAGGTGATTGCGCCGCTACGAACGGTGCAGACCAGCCAGTTGTTGGTGATACGCATTCCGTTGACGACGTTCGAATCCGAACCCGCGGGGCTGTTGACCAGTCCCGGGCCCAACGGATAAGTGATCGACGGACCGGTTGAACGGGTGTCGATGTTGTAGTCGTTACGGCTATATTCAAAGCCCCACTTGATTGTGTGGGCGCCGCCTACGATGTTCTGCATGTGGGCGTTGAATTCGTAGCGATTGCGCTCCTGCGTCGAGAACAGACCGAAGCCCGGACCACGCAGGAAGTTGCGTTGCAGTGAACCACCGCGGCCATCGACAAAATCGATGAACCCGGTGCCTGCGCCGAAGTTGACGCCAGTCGAAACCGGGGTCAAAACGCTGCCGCCTCTCAACACTGCAAAGTTGTCAGCGATGAGCGGCTGATCGACAGCGCGCGGGATGGTGTTGGCTCTCTGGAAGTGCAGACCGCCTGAGATCTCGGCGATGAAATTGTTCGTGATCGTCGAGTTGAGACGGATTGCGTAGTTGTGGCCACCGGTTTCCTGCCTTCCTTCGAACGCAGTGATGTCGTCGCCGAAACCGTTGACGTTGTTCAACGCCGCTGTAGCCAAAAAGCCATCGATCTTAGTGAAGTCACCGAAGGTCGAAGCCGTAAGTGTGTTCCGCGTATTGATGGCCCAGGTGATCTTGCCGGCATAGAACGGAATCGTAACGTCGTTCTCAGCCTCCTGGTGGAACGTTTGCGTCAGATAGAAATTCTTACGCTTCTGCGGGTTGAAAGCTCCGAAAAACCAGAGCTTGTCTTTCACGATTGGACCACCGATGTCGCCACCGATGTCAGCTTCAGAGAAGCCCGTGAAGGCGGAACCGGTGAACGGGAAGTTCTTCACTTCGCGCACCAGGCCTTTGGTCGTGCCATAGCCGAAGATGTCGCCGTGGAATTCGTTGCCGCCACTCTTGGTGATGACGTTGAAAATTCCGCCGGTTGATCGGCCGTATTCCGGACCATAAGCACCGGTCTTGATTTCGACTTCCTGCACAAACTCGAACGGAAGGTTCGCACCCGAACCACCGAAAGCGGGGTCGGTAACGTTCACACCGTCGAGAATGTAGTTGTTTTCAGGACCTGACGAACCGGCAACCGACGGATCGCGATCGCGACCGGTTGCGTCACGCAGACCTGAACGGGTAACTGTCGGAGCGATCGTATAGAGCCCCTGCACAGTACGTTGCGTCGGGAAGTTGGAGAACTGCTCCGACGAAACGTTTGAACCGGTCGT
>DASUOZ010000715.1:0-2380 GCA_036276375.1 Pyrinomonadaceae bacterium
TGAGTCCCGCGATGCGCAACTCGCGCCGGCAGTCCGGCGTTCGCGGCGATCCCTGCCGCGTGAACGTCGACGCACCACTGCGACTGCCCGAGCGGCGCTAGTCGACGGCGCGGATGAATCTCGCTTAAAAACTTAATGCGCGACACTTTTCTGAGCATCGCGAAAGCGTCTGAACTGCTGCACCGCAAAGAGATCTCGCCGGTCGAGCTCACGAGGTCGTGTCTGAGTCGCATCGACGAGCTCAACCCCACGATCAATGCTTTCATTACCGTCATGCACGAGAGCGCGTTGGCCCAGGCGCGCGAGGCGGAAAAGGAAATCACCGCCGGCAACTGGCGTGGACCACTGCACGGCATTCCCATCGGCTTGAAAGATCTGATCGATACGGCCGGCGTAAAGACGACCTGTGGCAGTGCGCTGTTTGCCGATCGCATTCCCAACGAAGACGCTGAAGTCGTAAAGCGCTTACGGAACGCGGGCGCAGTACTGATTGGCAAACACAACATGCAGGAGTTTGCCTGGGGCGGCACATCGACTTCGAGCTACTTCGGTCCGGTTCGCAATCCGTGGGACACGGAGCGCATCACCGGCGGTTCGTCGGGAGGCTCCGCGGCAGCCGTGGCGTCGGGGATGTGCTTCGCGGCGATCGGCACCGACACCGGCGGTTCGGTCCGCGAGCCCGCTGCGTTTTGCGGAATCGTCGGTTTGAAACCAACGTACGGCCGCGTGAGCACACGCGGCGTGTTTCCCCTGTCGCCTTCGCTCGATCACGTGGGACCACTTTGCCGCAACGTCACCGATACCGCGCTCATGCTTCAAGCTATTGCCGGTTACGACAAGTCAGACGCGACCAGTGTAGATTGGCCGGTTGATTCGTATACCTACGCATTCACGGTGAAAACAAAACCGCGCCTCGGCATCGTGCGGCGCCCGTTTTTCGACGATCTCGATCCGGAGATCGATCACGCGATGAACCGAGCTTTGCCGGAGTTGAGTGAGTTGGCGTCTGAGGTGTTGGAGATCGATCTACCGCCTACGCCGAATGCGGTTCAGGCGCCGGAAGTCTATGCAATACATGCGCAGCATTTCGCCGAGTCGCCTGAGTTGTACGGTCGCTGGATGCGTGAGCGTTTACAGCAGGCAACGGCGATTGACGTCGTCGCTTACATCGAAGCGCGGCAGGAGCTCGACCGGGTGCGACGTTCGGTGCACGACGTGTTCGCGCAAGTGGATCTGCTGGTAACGCCGGCGACGCCCGTGCCGCCGATCACGATCAACGAAGCGCTAGACATGTCGCCGTCCCCCGCAGGTGAGCGTTGGCTGTGGAACACTCGACCCTTCAACGCGTTTGGCTTGCCCGCGATCTCGATTCCGTGCGGCTTCACACACGCAGGACTGCCGATTGGTTTGCAAATCGCTGGGCCAAACTTCGGCGAAGCGAGCCTACTCTCGTTTGCTTACGCTTTCGAACGAGCCCACCTCGATTAAGTAGATGGAGGTTTTCATATCAATACCGCCCCGGTTTTTACTCCTGACAACCACGCCCGACTCGCGCCAGGGCTCCACAACCCCGGACTGGTTTTCTCGCTATTCCAAAGCGACCTTACGTTGTGATATAAGGCCAGCGCTCTACCCTTATCTCAGACCTCAACCCAAGGAAAACGATGACTACTCAGAACCGGCGAACCAGCGGGCTAAGCCGTAGGTCCTTTTTGGGCTCTGCCGCATTCACCACCGCTGCGCTCGCATTTCACCCCCGCTTAACTTCCTTTGCGCAGTCTGGTTGTGAGCGCGTGCAACGCATCGCACAACTGTGGAACAGCGCGGTACGACCAACTCTTGCAAGCCGTTATCACCGTTTGCATCACGTGCTCTTCCACTATGTCCGTAACAACTGGGCCACGCTCACGCCCGAACAGCAGGCGAACCTCCGTACGTTGAATTGGCATACGCCACGCCCTGCGATGGATAGAGGAAACTGGGACCGAAACAAACCCTGGGGCGCGAATAACGTCTTCTGGGCCACCGCCAACGGCTCAGGAGAAGACTTTCTCTACTACCACCGCTGGATGATCGCGATGGTCGATTTTCTCCTCAAAAAGGAAAGTGGTGGACCACTCGAACCGTGGTCCGGCAAAGACGCGATACCACCGCCGCTGAGCGGATGCAGCGATGAAAACATTCCCGAGTTCACTCCGGTATTCGAAAACCCCAGCGATCCGAGTCAACCAATCAACGTGCCCTGGCTTCAGTTGCGCGTAAAAGAAATGAAGAGCCCGCCGTTCTTCTGGAACAAGATGAACTGGTGGGGACAGGAGTTTAGAGATCGCGCTTACCTGAAAACGATCACGCTCGGAGAGCTCGGCTCACGGCTCGAATC
>DASUOZ010000716.1:0-2812 GCA_036276375.1 Pyrinomonadaceae bacterium
AAGTACACCATCAGACGCGACGGCTGGGGTGAAGTCTACATCGGCGATCGAAAGAGAAACTTCCAGGTCAAGGCAAACGCGCGCGAACGCATCAAGCGCCTCTACTACTTCGAGTACGAAGGCGACTTGCTGTTGCTTTACGAAGCCGCCGCAGCGGGATACGTCCTGCGCCTCGACCAGAAAACGAGAAGAGTAAAAAAAGCGACGGTCGTAGACGGCGACTTTGAGCCGCCGCTGCTCCAGGCCCAATCACTGGTTTTTACTGACGGGACTATCGTGCCGTTGAATTAACGTTGCGTTCCGCTGCTCTGCGTCGAACCTTCGCGCACGGTCGGGTATTTGATCCCTAACTGTTCGAGGTACGTGTCGTACTTGTCGGGGTTGTAATAAAACTTCCGCATCTGCTCGCGATACGTGTCCATCGTTCGCTTGTTGAGCCAGGTCGCCGGCTTGTCTTCCGGACCGATTAACGGCTGGTACTTCGTGTCTTTCGTCTGCACTTCACGAAAATACTTCCACGACTGCTCGATCAATTCCGGTTTGGTTAACAGATCGATCATCGTCATCGCGACGACCTTAGCGCCGGCCGTGACGCCTTTGTGCGCAATCGGCGTGGCCATGGCGATCGCGTCGGTCCAGTTGTGACCGGGCAAACCGGGAATGTTCGACGGATAGCGCAGTGTAACTGTCGGCACGTTCCACGAGACGTCGCCGATATCGTCAGAGCCGCCGCGATTGCGCTGTTCGTCCGTAACCGGACCAGCCAGCGGCATCAACTCTTTCGCCAGCCCCTGTTCGCGCGACTTCAACTCGCGTTGCAACGCTTTCGCGAGTGTTTGATCCGCGTCGCTCCATTGCGGCAGTCCGACCTGTTTGATGTTCTCGTAAAGCGCTTCGGCCACAGGCCGGTTGAAGTGTTGCGGCCATGCGGAACCCAGGACGCGTGAAGTAACCGAGGTGTTGGTCATCTTCGCGGCGCCTTCGGCCACGGCGTCGCCGATGTCGCGCATCTGTTTGATGTGTTCGTAATCGAGCTCGCGGAAGTAGTACCAAACACTGGCTACGCGCGGCACGACGTTAGGCTGATCGCCGCCGTTCGTAATCACGTAATGCGAGCGTTGTTGCAATCGCAGGTGTTCACGGCGGAAGTTCCAGCCGATGTCCATCAACTCGACCGCATCGAGCGCGCTTCGTCCCTGCCACGGCGCGCCGGCGGCGTGCGCACTCTCTCCGCGAAACGTGTATTCAACCGAAACCAGTCCGGTCGCCGCCGACTGTCCCCACGACGTGCTGAGATTGTTGCTGACGTGCGTGAACAACACGACGTCCACGTCCTTGAAAACACCCGCACGAACAAAAAATGCTTTACCGGCGACCAGCTCTTCCGCCACGCCCGGCCAGACCTTGATCGTGCCCGGCAGCTTTGCGCGTTGCATTTGCCGCTTCACGGCAATCGCGGCGGTGATGTTCAGAGGCACACCTGAGTTGTGACCTTCGCCGTGTCCGGGCGCACCTTCAACCAGCGGATCGTGATACGCCACGCCCGGCTTTTGTGACGCCTGCGGCACGCAATCGACGTCTGAGCCGAGCGCGATCACGGGTTTGCCGGAGCCCCACGTTGCGACCCACGCGGTCGGAATGCCGGCGGTGCCGCGTTCGATCTTGAACCCTTCCTTCTCGAGAATGCCCGTGAGGTATTTCGCAGTCTCAACTTCCTGAAACCCGAGCTCGCCGAAACTGAAAACCATGTCGACCATCACTTGCGACTGCTTCGCCATCGAGGCGACGTCGGCCGCAACCTGCGCCTTGTAGTCTTCGATCAATGACGTGCGAGTAGCGGCGGAGGGAAACGGCGTGACGAGCAGGGCCGCGAAACACAACCCGACTACAACCACTCGGAAGTAAAGTTTGCGCATGGGGCATCTCCAAGAAGAATTAGAAAGAGCGCAGCAGACAAAACGCGCGCGAGAGATGTCAGGCGTACGCGGCGAATGCGCCGTCCTTCCATCCGTTCGATCTGGAACGTCAGACTGTCGTATTGGACCACTTCGCCCGGCTGTGGTAGACGTCCGGCCTGGGCCATAAGAAAACCAGCGAGCGTGGTATAGCCACTATCTTCGGGCAGGTCAAGGTGCAACTGCCGGTTCGCATCGCGCACCGTGAGAATGCCGCTCAACAAAAAACTGCCATCGGGTTCCTTCAAGATCTGCGCCCGTACCTCTTCGTCAAACTCGTCGTTGATTTCGCCGACGATCTCTTCGAGCAGGTCTTCGAGAGTCACGATTCCTTCAATGCCGCCGTGCTCATCGACGACGAAGGCGAGATGACTTCGTTTGGCTTGCATCTGTTTGAGGGCCGCGCCGAGACGCGCGGTCGCGGGAATGAAGTGCGGCGCGTGAATGAGCTTGCGCAGATCGAAAGATTCGGGCGGCGCGGACTGGTCCAAAAAGGGCTCGAAGTCGCGGCGGACCAGGACGCCGAGGACGTTGTCGAGAACGTCCTCGTAAACAGGCAGACGGGAATAACCCAGGTTCCGCAGTGCATCTTTCGTGTCCGCGACCGTGGCGGTTACGGGCAACGCGGCGATTGACGGGCGCGGAATCATTGCTTCACGTACTTGCGCGTCGCTGAAATCAAACACGCGATTGATCAGTCGTTGTTCTTCGGCTTCGAGGTGGCCGCTCTGATGCGAGATATCGATCAGTTGGCGCAACTCGGCTTCCGTGTAGATCGAGGCGTGTCCGCTCGACGGATGGAGGCCAAACAAACGCACGGTTCGTGTACCGGCCCAATCGAGCAGTTGAATGGGCCA
>DASUOZ010000717.1:0-8450 GCA_036276375.1 Pyrinomonadaceae bacterium
CTCCGACGAAACGTTTGAACCGGTCGTCGTACCACTGACGTCGACCGCAGCGCCGGCAGTGTCGGTAACCGTAACCGTCGCCTGCGCACCCGCGGGTTGAAGCGAGACCTCAACCTGAGTAGTTCTGGAAAGATTCACTTCAACATCGGCTCTTTCAAACTTTGCAAATCCCTTATCAGCTTCTACTGTGACAGCATACTTTCCGGGGGGAAGGTTAAGGACCCGGTAACGACCGCTGTCATCTGTCGTTGCTGTCTGGGCCGAGATCAAGTTTGGACTCGTCACCCGAACAGAAACGCCAGGAACAGCCGCGCCGTTAGCGTCGGTCACCGTTCCTTCAATTGACCCTGTCGTAGAGCTCTGCGCAGCCGCACTGCCTGCTAACAGGGCGAAGCACATAAGCAGTGCCGACAGGCCAATAAACTTAAAGACATTCTTCATTTTCTGCTTTCCTTTCTTGAACTAAACAAAGGTGCTACCCCCTCCTGTGGAATCACCCTTTTTGTTGGTAGCACCAAAGAATTCCTAACGAGCGGCTTAAAAAAGAGACCTCGTCCGGCGGACTTTTGGCAATTACCATGCCCGCGTGCCAGCGCTGCCGTTTCGGGCAATATTTCACCAATTGGGGTCAAATGGACCCACCAGCCCTCGCAGGCTAAATCCAAAAAAATGGGAAAATCCAGAAATTTCAACTGTATCCGCTGGTTTCAGGAGGCCGCTGTTATATATTTAGGACCGAATGACAGAACGCATCTACCGTGATCCCGTTCACAACATAATCCGGCTGCAAACCGATTCGGACGAAGGCGAATTGATGATGCGTCTGATCGATGCGGCGGAGTTTCAACGTCTGCGCCGCATCAAGCAACTTGGTCTCGGTCTATACACCTATCAGGGCGCGGAACACTCCCGCTTCACTCACTCACTGGGCGCTTTTCATCTCATGACGCGCGTGCTCGATCGCTTCCACGAACGATATGCGATCGCTCCGGCCGATCGGGTGGCGGCGCGCGCCGCCGCCTTGCTGCACGACGTGGGCCATGGTTCGTTCTCCCACGTGATGGAGAAGCTGATCAACTTTCATCACGAACAACGCACGGTGCAAGTGATTCTCGACGAAGGATCGGAAATTGGGCAGTTGTTGAAAGCTTACGCTTCCGATCTGCCGCGCAAGGTCGGCTCCATAATCGAGGGTTCATTCAAACCGTCCGCGTTGGGCCAACTCGTGTCATCGCAACTCGACGTCGATCGGATGGATTATCTCCTGCGCGATTCGCTGATGACGGGAGCGAAGTACGGCATCTACGATCTCGAATGGATCATCAACGCGCTGGCAATCGATGAAAGCGCCGATCGCATTTATGTCGAAGCGCGCGGTTTGTATGCCGTCGAAGAATACTTGCAGGCGCGTTACTACATGTTTCGGCAAGTCTACTTTCATCGTACGTTGCGCTCGGCGGAAGCAGCGTTGCGATCGATTATTCAACGTGCGTTGCGCTTGCTCGATGAAGGCAAGGAAGTTTGGCACGCGCCCGGCACTGCGTTTGAAAAGATTCTGCGGCGCGAAGAGTTGTCGATTGCCGAACATCTTCAGATCGACGATTCTGATTTCGTGTTTCACGTCAAGCAATGGCAAAGCTCGAGTGACGCGATCCTGAGCGATCTCAGCCGGCGGTTTACGGGGCGACGTCTCTTCAAAGCGATCGATCTCGACATGCCGCAGGATCAGCAGGCGGAGTTTCTTCGGGGCGCGAAAAAGATCGTCGAGCACGCTGGTTTCGATCCCGACTATTACTTCGTCGAAGACCGCGCGAGCGATCTGCCGTACTACAACTACTACGCCGCCGAGAAGGCGGAACCAAAAACGCACATCTACGTCGAGAGTGGTTATGCGTCGCCGCAGATCAGAGAGATCAGTGAAGTGAGTAACGTCGTGCGAGGACTTCAGCAGCCGTACGAACTGCATCGCGTCTGTTTCCCGCCCGAAGTGAAGACCGAAGTTTACGAGCTCTACCATCGCGGCGGTGTGAAGACACGAACTGTCGGATGATGCGTTTCGTTTTAGCCATCTTTGGATTGTTTCTGTTTTTGTCGGGCGCTAATGGTGCGCCCAACGGACGCCCGAGTGTGAGTGTGCTCGACTTCGGCCCGACGGCTACCGGCAAACTGGTGGCTGAAAAGCTTCGTTCGCGTTTGCGAGCGACTGGCGAATTAGTTGTTGCTGACGGGGATATGTCGCGCTCGGCAGCTAGCGGCGTTGGCTACAGCGGTTCGCTGAATCTTAGCCTCAGCGACGCACGCGACCTGGGCGCCGCGCTGGCGACGGATTTCTATTTCCTCGGCGACTCGCAAACGTTGCGGCGTTCGTCGTTCAAGACTCCTGTTTACTTCGAGTCGTATTGTTCGCTGTTTCTGGTCAACTCGCGAACGGGCCGGTTGCTAGTGTGGGACCGGCCGAGTTTTGCAAGCAACGAGGCAACCACCGCGGCCGAGTTGTTGTCTCAACATCTCTCCAGCGATGCGTTTTCTCAACGGCTGGTGGCCGCGATCAGGCGTGCCGTGGAAGACGAACAGTCGCAAAGGTTAATTGTCATGCCGCCGGCAACGCCGGTGATCGAAGAAGCCCCCGACGATGAAAAAATAGCCGAAGCGCGCGGGTTGCGCTTGCCGCGCCCGTTTCGACGGCCGCGACCCGAATATCCCGATTCCGCTGCGCGCGCCGAAGCTGAAGCAACCGTCGATGTGCTCGTTGACGTAGGTGCAGACGGAGAAGTCGGTGAAGTGCAGGTTGTTCGCTGGGCTGGTTTCGGTCTTGACGAGGCCACGATTGCCACCGTCAAACAAATGCACTTTTTTCCCGCGCTGAAAAATGGCACAGCTATCCCGATGCGCGTGCTGTTGCGTTACAATTTCCGCAAGCCGCCCCCAAGGTCGTGATGTCCCGAGGTAGTTAA
This sequence comes from Pyrinomonadaceae bacterium, assembly GCA_036276375.1. Lineage (GTDB taxonomy): Bacteria > Acidobacteriota > Blastocatellia > Pyrinomonadales > Pyrinomonadaceae > PSRF01. The sequence goes on from DASUOZ010000717.1 coordinate 2,955, forward strand.
TGAATCGTCCCTCGCGAAACGCATTTAAGGCTCCCCTTTTAGTCCTCGCAGTTTTCTGTCTGTTCCTCTCGCAACTCGCGCTGCCGAGTTCGCGCGCGGCGCGCTCCGACGGTTCGTCGCTCGTTTCCACTGCGACGCCCGAAGGACGGCTCGTGGTGTTCGACGATATCTGGGAGACGATCGGGGACCACTATTACGATCCACGATTCAACGGCGTCGACTGGCAGGCGCAGCGCACTTCGTTTCGACCCGCCGCGGCGAAGGCGAGCAGCACGCACGAGTTTTACGAGCTGATGCGACAGATGATCGCATCGCTGCGCGACGCGCACACGCGTGTTTATGCGCCGGACGAAAAGTTTGACTGGTGGAACCCGCGGTTTGTGTCGGTAGGTTTGGCGGTGCGCGAAGTTGAAGGCGCCCCGGTCGTGATCCAGGTTGATCCGAGCTCGGCTGCGGCGCGCACCGACGTTCGACCGGGCGACGTGCTCGTGAGCGTCAATGGACTCGCGGTGGCTGAGTTCATCAAACAGCGGCTCGAGAACCTTGGTGCGAGAACTGACGAACGCGCGCGTTATCGCGCGATTGCCAGTCTCTTTGATGGGCCGCCGGGGACTTCGGTCACGATCGAATGGGCCAACCGTGACGGCAAACACAAATCCGCCCTGTTACAGCGCTACTGGAGTCAGCGCCAGCTTGGGTTTACGACGCAAAGAAAAGGCAAACTCGCGATCCTGAGAATCGACGCGTTTACGCAAAGTCTCGCGTTGGATTTTTCTAAAGCGCTGACGTCTGCGTTGGACGGAGCGGAAGGCATCGTGCTCGATCTCCGTGCGAACGGCGGCGGCGACGCGGAAGCGATGGCGGACGTTGCTTCGTTGTTTCTCGACGACGGGATCAATCTCGGGAAATTCGCGGACCGTTCGGGTGCGTCGTTTGAGTTGCAAACGTACTCCAAGCGTTTATGGCGCGTGCCGCAGTTGTCGCAGATCAAGTTGCCGCTGGTGGTGTTGACCAGCGAGAGCACTTCGAGCGCGGCGGAGATCATGGCGGCGGCATTGCAGGCGAAGCATCGCGCACGCGTGATCGGCACGGGAACGTGTGGTTGCGTGTTGGCGATCAGAAACAGGCACGCGTTACCGGATGGTGGATTGTTGGATGTAAGTGAGTTTGACTACCGCACGGCGGGCGGTGTTCGTTTGCAGGACCGCGGCGTCACGCCCGATCAATCAACCCGCCTCACGCGCAACGATCTTTACTCGCGCCGCGACCCGGCCTTCGAAGCCGCGAAGCGTTTTCTGAGTGGCAGTTGAGTAGTGTCGAACGCGCACTCGCCAACGCTTTCAGCGTTGCGACCCTCATTCTTGTTTGGTCCCCAGGGTTGAAACAACCTGGGCTGTAACTCGCCAACGCTTTCAGCGTAAGATACGCGCACGTCTCAAGGTGCGTTGAAATGCTCTACTTGTCGCAAGTATTAGGTCGCCCAATACGCGATCTCGAAGGTTTACGTGTGGCCACGGTCAAGGATGTGATCGTGCGTCTCGGCGAGGACGACCATCCGCCCGTCACCGGTCTCGTCGCGCGCTACCGGCGACGCGATTTCTTTCTTTCGCGCTGGCGCATCACTGAGCTCAATCAACACGGCGTGCGACTCAATTCCGACATTCTGGATCTGCGGCCCTTCGTCAGAAGAGAAAGTGAAGTGCTGCTCGCCCGCGACGTGCTCGATAAACAACTGATCGACGTCGACGGCAAACGCGTCGTGCGCGTCAACGACGTTCAGATCATTGAAGCCGCGGGCGAGTGGCGCGTGACCGGCGCTGACGTCAGCCTGCAAGGCTTGTGGCGACGACTCGCACCCGCGGGCTTCGCCGGAACGAGAAGACCAGTCGAAGTACTGGATTGGGCCGACGTCGGTTATCTCGCAACCGACGCAGCCACCGTGCAGTTGAAGTCCTCGAGCGACAAACTCGCGCGTCTCCATCCGGTCGAGATCGCGCGTCTCGCCGAAGCACTCTCCTATCATCACGGCTCGGAAGTCGTCGAATCACTCGACGACGAAACCGCCGCCGAAACACTCGAAGAAATGCCTGCCGAACACCAGGCCAGAATTCTCGGGGACATGGACCAGGAGCGCGCCGCCGACATTCTCGAATGGATGTCGCCCGACGAAGCAGCCGACGTGCTCGGCGATCTGCCCGAAGAAAAAGCCGAAGAACTGCTCGGGCTGATGGAAGACGAGGAGCAAGCCGACGTCGCCGAACTGCTTCCTTACGAAGACGACACCGCCGGCGGCTTGATGACGACCGAGTTCGTCACATTGCCACGCGAACTAACGGTCGGCGAAGCACTCGCGCGTCTGCGCGAAATGGCCGAGACGCCAAACATGATCTACTACCTCTACGTCGTGGAGGCAGAGAACTCGTGGAAACTTTTGGGCGTGATCGCCTTGCGAAATTTGATCCTCGCTGATCCGTCGATGCCGCTCGAAGACATGATGCGCACGGAGTTTCAAGCCGCGCATCCGCAGGAGCCCGCGCGCGAAGTCGCGCAGCGAATCGCCGAATATAACCTGCTGGCGCTTCCCGTTGTGGACGAGACAGGAGATATACTCGGCATCATCACGGTAGACGACGCGATGGAGATCCTTTTGCCGAAGGACTGGCGGCATCGTCTGCCGCGCTTGTTTGGTTGAACAGATGAAGGACGGAGAACCTCCAAGTGGCAGAAACACGGGCAGCAGTTCGGGCTGCGGGGCGCCGAATAATGCGCGGCGCCCATGGCGTGCGCCGCACCGTGGCGCGCCGTCGTCGTTTGCTCGCCTTCATCTCGATCCTCGGTCCCGGAATGATCACCGCCAACGCCGGCAATGACGCGGGCGGCATCGCGACCTTCGCTTCGGTAGGCGCCGAATTCGGTTATTCACTCCTCTGGGTTCTGATTCCAATCGCCATCAGTTTGGGCATCGTGCAGGAGATGTGTGCGCGCATGGGCGCCGTCACGGGTAAGGGACTGGCCGATCTCGTGCGCGAACATTTCGGCGTGCGCTGGACCGCGCTGATCATGTTGTCGCTGTTGGTCGCCAACGCCGGCGTGACTGTTTCAGAGTTCGTCGGCATCGCGGCGGCCGCGGAACTGTTTGGGATTTCGCGTTTCATTGCCGTGCCGCTCGCGGCGACTCTCGTGTGGTGGCTGGTCGCGAAGGGCTCGTATAAAAAGGTCGAGAAAGTGTTTTTGTTGATGTCGGTCGTCTTTCTCGGCTACATCGTCTCGGCGTTTCTCTCGAAGCCTGATTGGACTGCGGTCGCCGTCGGCCTCGCGAAGCCGACGCTCCGTTTTGAACACGCGTTTATCTTCACGCTCGTCGCCGTAATCGGTACCACGATCTCGCCGTACATGCAGGTCTACGTGCAGTCGTCGGTGGTGGAAAAGGGCGTCACGTCTGACAACTACTCGGAAACGAAAACTGACGTCTGGGTCGGCACCGCGTTCGCCATCCTGATCGTGTTCTTCATCGTCGTCTCGACTGCGGCGACACTGCACCAGGCAGGCATTCAAATCACGTCCGCCGAAGACGCCGCGCACGCGTTGCGCCCGCTGGCCGGACGCTACGCGCAAACGCTTTTCGGCATCGGGCTCTTTGGCGCGTCGATGCTGGCGGCGGGAGTCTTACCGCTCGCGACGGCCTACTCGATCAGCGAAGCGCTGGGCTTCGAAAAAGGCGTTTCGCGCAGTTTCCGCGAGGCGCCGATTTTCCTGGGTACTTTTACGTTTTTGGTCGCCTTCGGCGCGGCGATCGCCGTGATTCCAAATCTGCCGTTGATCCGCGTGTTGCTCGTCACGCAGGTGATCAACGGCCTGCTGCTACCGGTCGTCCTCTTCGCGATCCTGCGCCTCGTGAACAACCGCGAACTGATGGGTACGAGGGTGAATGGACCGATCTACAACGTCGCGGCCTGGCTCACTGCCATTCTCGTGACCGTCATCTCGCTGCTGTATCTCCTGATGACTTTTTTCCCCGGTCTTCTGCGTTTGTGATAAAAATAGGCGCCGTGTCGCACCCTCGTTTCACAAACAAGACCTTCCTCTTCATTGCCGCCTCGGCCGCAGCCCTGCTGGCGATGTACCTGTTCTGGTCGTTTGAAAGCAGCATCAAGGAACTGCTGGAGCACCGGATGCGGACGAGCCCATCGCCTTCCGCAGACACGATCATCAGCGTGGTCAAGTTAATCCTGATCGGCATCGCCGGCTATCTCTTTGTACGCGCGCTGAACTTCCTTTTCTTCGGTCTCGCGTTTCGACTCAAACGAATCGACGCGCCGACGCTGATCCGCAACATCTTCACGATCGTCGCGTTTACGATTCTTTTCTTAATTGCTTTTACGTTTCTGTTCCCCGACGTCAATCTTGGCGCGCTGTTTACGACTTCGGCGATCTTCGGCGTCATCCTCGGTCTTGCGCTTCAGGACACGCTCGGCAATTTCTTTGCCGGCATCTCGCTCCAGGCTGATCGGCCGTTTCAGGTGGGCGACGTAATCACGGTCGGCGCCCAACGTCACACGGGAGTCGTGGAAGAGATCAGTTGGCGCGCGATCAAGATTCGCACGTTCTCGAATCACGTCGTGCTGATCGCCAACAGCAATGCCGCACGCGAACCTATCGAGGTCTGCCCGCGCGATAACCTGAACGCCCGGCTCGTCTTCTTTAATACTCTTTACACCGACTCGCCCGCGAAAACGATCCACGTCGTTCGCGAAGCCGTCCGCGAAGCCGAGAACGTCTCGACGAAAGTCACGCCGATCGTCCGGATCAGAAACCTCGGCGATAACGGGCCTGATTACGAAGTGAAGTATTGGCTCGAGGATTACGCCAAATATAACGACACTGACGCGCTCGTACGGCAACGAATCTGGTACGCGTTCCGGCGCGCCGGTCTGAATTTCGCCTACCCAACCCGAACATTCTTTGTCGACCGGCAAAGGCTGCCCGCACAGCGCGACGGCGACGGTGGCGCGATCGTTGAACGGCTTTCGGCTGTGGACATCTTCGCGCCGTTATCCGTCGAAGAGACCGGCATGCTGGCGCACGCGGCCGTTCGCCACGTCTTTGCACCCGGCGAGATGGTCATCCGCGCCGGCGATCCCGGGTCGTCGATGTTCGTGGTTCATAACGGCCGCGTCCGGGTCCAGGTGAATGACAACGGCCGGCCCAGGACCGTCGCCACGCTCAACGAAGGCGACTTTTTCGGCGAGATGGCCCTGTTTACGGGCGAGCCCCGAACGGCGAACGTGGTTGCGCTCGAAGAGACCGAGGTCCTGGAAATCGGGCACGCCGCGATGAAACGGGTCTTCGATACGAACCCGGATCTGGTCGAATCCCTCAGCTTTATCATCGCCGAACGCCGTCAGGGCCTGGCCGCCCACACGGACTCGGCCAGTTCCACAAGCGACTCCTCGGCCGGTCTGCTCTCCGCAATCAAGCGGTTTTTTGGGCTAACTC
>DASUOZ010000718.1:0-4583 GCA_036276375.1 Pyrinomonadaceae bacterium
GCCACCACCAAGACCGTCGAGCGGGTAAAAGAGCGAGTGACACTGGCGGAAACACTTCTCGAACTGCACACCCGAGTGACCAAACCTCTGACCGGCGCCGCCGGTCGCTGATCACCTCAAGGTGGCGGACCCTTTGATTCCTTCGACTGGAACCACTGCGGATCCACCACCTTGCGTGCACGCACGGCGAGGGTCGTTTGCGTATTCACCCAGTCTTTACTCGTCGAACAGTTGCACATCGTCACGATGCGTCAGGTCGACGTCCACTCTGTTGTCCATCTGGTCCAACGTCTTGATGCCGAGAATCGTTTCGCTGGCGTTGCCTACCACGACGATTTCCGCAGCTTCGTACTTGTTGTTCATCTTCATTCTCCTGGTCAAGGGGGCGGATCTTTAAAAGGGTCCGCCCGGTTTTGTTTTCAAGAGGCGAGGTCCTTCCGCGCTGTTATTCGTCAAACGCGGAGAGCGTCTCGACCTGGAGTTCCGGAGGCGGCTCTGAGGTATTGTCCGGGAAGTCAAGTTCCTTGATGCCCAGAATGACGTCCTGCGCTCTGCCCACTTCGAGCAGTTCGGCGGCTTCGTATTTGTCGATCATCTTAGACTCTCCTGTGTAAAGCACCCGTGGGTGCGTTTGGTTTAGATCCTGCCCTGCCGTTACGACCTGCACGGTGCTTCGACAGAGTGTTCACGCGTCTACGCCACGGCACGCTGTGGTCGTTCACCAGCAGTGACGTAGTCTTTGGTCGCGGAACGTCTTTCGAGCGCCCGCAACCAAAACTCCATTGAAATTGTTAAGAGTAGGGCGCCGGCGTATGGTTCGAGCCCGTTCTTAGCGCGCTCCACGGCCGCCAACAACGGCGGTCCATCCATGAAGCCGTAGGCACAGACCCGCGCGTCCGTAAACAAGGCGCGCATGGTCGACACCTCACGCGCCATCGCGCGGGCCAGGCCTTCGGACGGGTTTCCTTTTGTTTTTCGGCGCACAATCTTTTCCGGCAACAGATCGCGCAACGCTCTGCGCATCAGAGATCTGTTCTCACCTGGTCTCAGGAACTGTGCAAACGGAATTGTTTGTAGAAACTCGATGAGGGGCCGATGCATGAACGGATGCGAACTATCCAGACAAGTCAGTTCACGGCGGTAGCACGGCGAAATACTCTTTACAACTGACAGATAACTGATGGACCGATCTATTTCGCTCGGGAGTTTGAAGCCAAACGGATCCGCGGGCGGGAGCTTCTGTTCGCGCAAATTTGTGCGAGCGACAAAAGCCGGGTTGAACCATGCCGGCACTTTCTTCATCAGGTCGCGCCGGCCCCACGGCTGAAGCGATTGAGGCAAAACCGGCACGATCGTTTTTTGCCACAGCAAAGACAGGCAGGGCTTGCTTAGCGTTCGACTCCACAAACGAAGCTCGCGCTGTAACGCCAGCGGCTTTCGCCGCACCAGGAGATCGCCCAACAGTGGATACGGATCGTAACTGGAGCCGAGCACCTGATCGCCGCCGACGCCCGTTAAGAGAACGCGCGCACCAGTTTCCTGCATCACCCGGCACAACGCCGCGTGATAACCGGAACAGACCAGCACCGGGTTCGGTGTGATCGCGTCGTAGTCTGACTCCATCGCAGGCAGCAGATTGCCGTCTTCGTCTCTGACGTGTATTCCGACTCTTCCCAGATGGCTTTCAACGCAATCGATAAACTTGCTCTCGTCTGACGTTGGTGATTCTTCGTAGACAAGCGAAACGGTGTCGAAGCGAGTGGCTTGAGTTTTCCCGTTCCGAATCCCCTCGGCGGCCAGACACGCAACGGTTGAACTATCGAGGCCGCCGCTAAGCTCGATCATCACGGGTCGATCGGTGCGCAACGGCGCTTGCACGGCGTTACGAACGTGGTGACGAAACGCTTCCTCGTATTCCTCGTCGTTGCGGAGACGGATTTCCCTTCCCGATTCGAGCTGCCAGTAACGCTTTTCGGCGGTGCAGCCTGAATCTGTGACGGTGACGAGGTGAGCGGGTTTTACCGATTGAATGTATTTGTAAGGCGTGAGGCCCGGCTGTGGACCACGCGCCAAACAGCCCGCGACGTAGTTCTCGTTGATGTCTCGCGGAATGCCGAACAGATCCAGAAGTGGCGCGAGTTGTGACGACACGATCAAACGATCGCTGTTCTGATGGTAATAAAGCGGGCGCGCACCGATGTGATCGCGGCAAAGGAGCAGTCGTCGCTGATGCGTATCGTAAAGCGCAACCGCGTATTCGCCGACTATGTGAAAAGCGAAGTCCGCGCCCCAGCGGTCGTGCGCAGCCATGACGTAGTCAGCGTCCGTGGAAGACTTTGTAACCGCGTCAAGATTCGCGGCGAACAGTTCGTGACGGTTATCAATGCGAACGTCGGCAGCGAGAATGCGCCGGTCGCGCGCGACCAAAGGTTGCTGTTCGAAACGCGCTTCACGATTCGTGTTGAAGGCCTGATAGCAGAAACCCAGCGAGTCGGTAGTTACGATGCGGCCGCCGTCTGGTCCCCACTTGCGCAGCGCATTCCACAACGCCGTCAGATCTCGCAGATCGTCTTCGGTGAAAGGCTCGTGGTGAAATTTGAAAATGGCACCGATGGCGCTCATTGGGTTCTTCTCCGTCAGATTCGTTTCAACTCTCGATACCGGGTTTTTACTTGCTTGAAATCGTTCACCACCGCATTCCCGACCTCCACCCACGCATGCGCTTTCGGCGGAAACTCCTGCGCGGCGAGGACCATCTCGGCAGGTACGCCGTTGCGCCTCAAGAGACACGTGACCACGGCGGAGTGTTGCAGGCACATCGCCTTCTTCGGGTAATACACCTGCGCGCGATTGACCGCTGCACAGACTCGCTTGCAGGTGTCCGGATCGAATGTTTGCGGCTCGGCTGTGGGCCAGGTTTCCACTCTCCTGATCAGTGATTGAAACCCGCGAAACCGCAGCCGCAGATCGAAAGACAACAAACCGTAGAAGGCAGCAAACGTTTCCAGTTTGCGAGGACGGGTCTCTGGTGTTTCCGATACTGCGGCGGTGTGCAGCGTAGTGGGAGAGGGCGCGGTTGTTTCGTTCGACGTTACTTCGGCGAGCGTAGTCGCAGTCGTTCCGCAAACACCTTCCACGATCCGATAAGTCGAGGGCCGGTTTGGATCGTTCAGCGCCTCGACCAGTCCTGCGTCAGCAAGCGCCGTGAGAAAGCGCCTCGTGTCAGCGCGAAGTTGATCGCGCGAAATCTCGTAACGCAGCTCACCATCGTGGTTGATGTTTTCGAACTGCCGGCACAACTCATCGACAAGCTCTTCAAGACTCAGTGCGTTGCTGCTTTGCTCGAGGACTATCCACGTCAGTGCACCGACACCGTTGAGCTTGAAAATGCGATCGCCCGCGGTGGAAAGGACAACGCTGCCGTCGCGGTGTTTTTTGGCCACGACCGCAAACGGAATCGGAGGAGGCGTAGTAGTGACTGATGCTGGTAGCGACATAACTGTCCCTCAGATTTGTGAGCATAGGCCGAGTTTTGAAGGCCACCCGCACCTGCTTGCGAAGTCTCGCAGGACGATTTAGCGACGCCACTTCTTCACCGCCGCGGATGGCCTTCACGCCTGCTTCTATCTCAACTGAGTCGGTTGAGCGTGCCGGCAGGCGCACGTCACGAGTTGTCGTTCAAAAGCTGAGAGGCAGAGTAGATTCGTCGTTACTTCCAGCAGCTTGATAGTGGCTCGGGGGAAGCCTGATTGCCGCGTTTCGCTGCTGCTCCGGTTCACTGCGGCGCGCAATCTACTCCACCCCGAACGCACTGGCGCAAGAAATTTTTCTTCTGCTTGGTATCCGAAGCAGGCCACGGTTTTGTGCGGAATTTCGTATGTCGCGAGAGCGGGCCGGCGCTTTAGTTTGCTTGTAGTTCCGAGCAGGAAGTATCGGAGCTCGCGCAGATCCGGCCGCGGTCCAGGTGGATCACGCGGTTGGCCCAGCGGTTGGGAAACGGTCGATGAGAAATCACGATCGTGGTTACGTTCTGCAAAAACCCGTCGAGTGCGTCGAGCACTTGGCGCTCCGTCAACGCGTCGAGCGCCGACGTGCATTCATCAAGAATCAAGACTTTCGGCCGCTGCAACAACGCGCGCGCTAACGCAACGCGCTGCCGTTCACCTCCGGACAGGCGATTACCACGCGGCCCGAGCGGTTCGTCCCAACCATTTGGTAACTTCCGGATGACGCCTTCCAACTGCGCCAGGCGCGCAACTTTATCGAGCTCGTTTTCAGTCGCGGCTGCGTTTCCATACAGCAAATTCTCACGCAACGAAACGTCAAACAGAACCGGATCCTGCGGCACGAAGATCACAGACGAACGCAGACTCTTGAGCTTGATGTCGCGCACGTCGGTTCCTTCAATCAGGATCGTGCCGGAGCGCGCGTCGTAAAGCCGGGCGACCAGTCGGGCGATCGTGCTTTTGCCGTTACCACTCCGCCCCGCGATCGCCACTCGCTCGCCTGCATTCACACGCAAACTGACCGCGTGCAAAACCGGGCGCTCGCCGTCGTAACTAAACGACACGTCCTGCAACTCC
>DASUOZ010000719.1:0-2318 GCA_036276375.1 Pyrinomonadaceae bacterium
TTGCGTGCAGCGGGAATCAGGCAGCCGATACTTTGTCTCGGGGGTTTTTGGCCTGGCCAGGCGCCTGCGTGTATTCAGTATCAAATAACTCCGGTCGTTTACGGGCGCGACATGCTCGACGCGCTCAATCAAGCCGCAACCGCGGCGGGCGTGATTGCTGACGCCCACGTAAAGATCGACACGGGCATGGGACGGCTCGGCGTGCGCTTCGATCAGGTGAGTGACTTCGCCGGCCGGTTGGACCAATTCAGCAACGTGCGCATCGACGGTATGATGACCCACTTCGCGGCGGCAGACGACGCTTCTTGCCGGCCGTTGACCATGGATCAAATTCATCGTTTTGACGAAGCCGTCAGCGTGTTTCGCGAACATGGTTACCGTCCGACGCACCTGCACCTGGCAAACTCGGCCGGCGTTTATGGTCATCGCGAAGCGTGGGGAAACATGGTGCGCCCGGGTGGCGTGTTGTATGGGTTGTGGCGCGACGTGCTGCCGCCGTCGATTTCCGATCCGCAGCTTGTGCCGGTGATGTCGCTCTACTCGCGCATCATCATGTTGAAGTGGGTGCCAGCGGGCGAGACGATCGGTTACGGCTGCACGTTTGAAGCCTCACGACGCAGTCTGATCGCGACGCTGCCGATCGGTTATCACGACGGTTACATGCGTGGGTTCTCAAATCGTGCGAATGTTATCGTGCGCGGTGCTTACGCGACGATCGTTGGGCGCGTGTCAATGGACCTGACGTTGATCGACGTGACGGACGTTGCGGGTGTTGAGCTGCATGACGAAGTGACGCTGCTCGGGTCCGATCGTCGCAACCCCGAGCTGCGGATCCGTGCCGAGGATCTTGCGCGCATCGCCGGCACGCTTTCGTATGAAGTGACGTGTGGAGTCGGCGAGCGTGTTCCGCGAGTTTACGTCTGAAATGCTACGGAAACGGTTTTTGCTATCGATCCTATTTGTGCTGGCTGCGGCCGGCCCGCCATGCGTCGCCCAGGAAACAATCCCTCAAGCCGTGCTCTTCAAACGTTACGACCGCGGAGGGTCGCAAAACAGAATCGTTGAAGACACTTTTACGCTCAAGCTTGACGTTAAGCCGGAACAGAAGTTCACGATCGCCCTGCGAGCTTGTTCGAAGGACCCGCTGCCGTTTGCCCTCTTCACTGCGTATCCAGAGCCATTGTTCATTGGTGAGTGGTTGATAAACGGCTACGGTTATTCAACCGAGCGTATCGTCTATCTCCGCTCCGAAGACTGTCTGGGCAAAGACCCGGCACGAGGCATAACAGAGATCTGGACGATGTCCGAAGGTGCTTCGTTTCCTTCACACATCGAGAAACTCGTGTCCACAGACGCTCAACGCGTGCGGTTGGGTAAGAGGCCGGCAAGCATGGAAATAGGAGTGCGCGATTATAGAATCGCGTTAGATAACCTGATCAAAGAGCTCCAACATGATCCGACTGCGCGGGGAGTCGTCGTCGGCTACTTCATGAAACGGCCGGGAGGGCCGACGCTGCGACGCCGAATACGCGAGATTAAGCGAACTCTTGAGCGCAGCGGATTGGCGCCAGAGCGGTACCTGGTATATACCGATTATGTCTATGGCGAAGTCCCAGAAAACGCTCCCGAGCCGCAGTATCCGGAGGTTTACATCATCAAGAAAGCCAATTGACGACGCCTCCGCCGTTGACTACTATGCGATCCCTCGCCAAATCGAACGGAGGTTCCTCGAGAAATGACTTACACGGTAAGGGCGGGCGACACGCTCTCTAAAATCGCCGCACGCAACGGCCTGACGCTGGCTCAGGTGCTTCAGGCCAACCCTCAGATCTCAGATCCAAACAGAATCAATATCGGCGACGTCGTGAATCTTCCCAACGGTTCGCCGGCCGAAAACCCAACGCGGCCACTTACCAACAGCGGTTCCGTGCCCGCAATCTCAACTGAGAATACGCAGCCGTTGCCCACAATTCCGATCGCGTCTGCAGCCGGCGCACTCGGGACGGCCATCGCCGAAGAACTCGGCAGTCTTTCAGCGAAATACGAGACCGGCGGTCGTGGTCCAGGCGTAGTCTCTACCGGCGCGGGAGATCCCGGCGGTGTTTCTTACGGCTCGTATCAAATGGCGACGAAGATGGGCACCGTCGCTCGTTTCGTGGGCCAGGCCGATTTCCCCTGGGCGAATGACTTTCAAGGCCTAAGCCCCGGCACGGCGCAATTCACCGCGGTTTGGAAAAAGATTGCCGCCGAACAGACAGCGGAGTTCCAACACGCGCAGCACGCGTTCATCAAAGCAACGCATTATGATCTGCTGTGCG
>DASUOZ010000720.1:0-3823 GCA_036276375.1 Pyrinomonadaceae bacterium
CTGTTCCAAAAAGCACTCCCGTCACCACCGAAACCAGCAGCGCAAACCCGAACACTCTGTAATCCAGTTGCACAGTCGCGCCCGGCAAACCGTCGAAGAGACGGCTACTAATAAACTGCACGCCCCAGATTGCTATCACCAAACTGATCGCGCCGCCGATCAGGGCCACCACGATGCTTTCCGTAAGCGAATGCCGCAGCAGTCGCAGGCGAGCGGCGCCGAGTGCGGCCCGAACCGCGAGCTCGCGCGAACGCGCCGCCGTACGAACGAGTTGAAGGTTGGCGAGATTTGCGCACGCGATCAGCAACACAAAACCGGCGAGCCCAAACGTGAACCACATGACCGTTCGGCTGATGCTGTCAGACATCGATCGCTGAAGCGGTTCGAGCCGGATGCTCTCGCCCGGGTTTGACGAATTCTGCTGACCGAGATTCGCCGCGAGCGTAATCATGCTCTGTTCCGCCTGCTGAATCGTCACGCCCGGCTTGAGTCGACCAAACGAAGAGAGATAGTTGGTGTTGCGATTTGCCTTCCCTTCCTTAGTAAAGGCCATCGGCTGCCAGATATCGATTGGTCCCCACAGGATCGGGTGGTCGAATCCCGGAGGCATCACACCGATTACCTCCACTGTCTTTCCGTCGAGCTGAATGCGGCGGCCGATTACGGTCGGATCACTGCCGAAACGACCTGACCACAAACGGTCAGTCAGGATCACCACGTTATCAGCACCGGCTTCAAATTCTTCGGGTTTGAAGTCGCGACCTTGAGACGGAGCCACGCCCAACATCGGAAAGAAATCCGCGGTCGCCGACAAGCCACGCAAACGTTCCGCGGTTTGGCCCGGTTCGGCGAGGTTGCGGCTGGTGAAAGTGTAGGCCGCCATCTTTTCAAAAACCGCGTTCTGGTCGTGCTGATCGAAGAAGTTTGCGGCCGAGTGCGGCCAACTATCGGAGTGTGGCGAGGTGCGGAATATTCGTACTAGTCGATCCGACTCGGGATAAGGTAACGCGCGAAAGAGAAACGTGTTTAGCACACTGAACATCGCCGTATTAACGCCGATGCCCAGGGCCAGCGTGAGCACGGCAACAACCGTGAATCCCTTGTGCTTGCGCAGCATGCGCAGGCTATGGCGCACGTCCTGAGTGACGCTGGTCATGGTTTTCCTCCCTTCGCCGTTGGGCGGGAGCGTGGCGGTGTTCAACTAACGTTCGGAAGTAGCACTCATTATTTAGAACACCCTGAAGGCGAGACTTGTGACAGTTAACTCTGCGCGCGCGCGTAAGCGAAGACTAATTCAGGCTCTCTTTTGCTGCGTTTCTGACGTGTTCGACTCGGTCTTTGAGCAGCTTTTGCAGTGCCGCCTGCGCTTCCTTTGTCTTGACGTCCTTCAGCCGTTGCGCCACTTTGAAGCGAACAGCCCAGTACTGGTCGTCCTGCATTTTCAACAAGAGAGTGACAGCGGATTTGTGAGGGCTGTGCGCGAGGGCATAAGCCACGTTCGACCGGGTCTCTTCACTCCGACTGTTCATCGCGCTCCGTAACGCTTCGATGGCCCGATCGTCGTCGTATTTGGCTAAGGCCTCAATCGCTCTGGCCGCGATGTAGTATTCGCGGTCGGGAAAACTGTCGAATACAAGATCACGGAACTTGCGCACAGCTTCCGCAAAATAGCTGATCGTGCGTTTGTCGTGAATCGACACCAGGGCGGTTGCTGATTCGAAGGCGCGAGGATCGCTCGCATCAAGCATGATGCTTCCCAGAGAGTTGATGAGTCCGCCCATCTTGTTCTCGTCCGCGGGCACAACCGTGATCTCGGCGTTTATGTCAGCCAACATCGTATATTTCGGACGACGCGATTCGCCAGGTTGGTAATTGGAGAGGCTCATGTGCCTCGTGGCGTTGACTCGATAACCACCGGCCCGTTCAATAGTGGCCCAATGCGGAAGAAAAAGCCTCACGGTGTAGGTCGCTCCCGGCTCAATCGGTTCACAACCGACAAACCCGCCCATGTTTAGCAGGTCGATTTTCGGTAGTTGTTTCCCGTCTTCACCTTTTACTACGACCTGGAAACTGTCCGGCCGGCCAAACCGGTTCCGGTAGTCGCCGCCAACTCCGAGGCACAACTTCTCACCGGAGAGGTTCGTTACTTCAAAGGCCAGGAACAGCGGCTCGCCAACCATGATCGTGTTCTTGTCGGGCGTGAGGCGTATTTCGACGGGGACGTCTAAAGCCGTCGTGTTTACTTGCGCAATAACGGCGGGAGCTGTCGCAAGCAGGAGGAAAACGGCGGCCACGCAACAGCGTATGGCAGGCACGAAGTTTTTGATTCCGCTCACGGTTCGGTGGTCCTCCCAAAAAAGTTGACCCAAAACCCCGGGTCGGCGGTGTTATCTCACCGGACGCAGAAAAAACTGAAAACGTTCAGTTAAGAAAAGTGGAACCTAAGCGTTAACAAATTGGAATTACTCTTGAGCCGTGCGATACGCGGCAGTTTAACCGATTATCGGAAACGGGGGCATCATGTTGAAGGTACACGCCAAAAGATTGGACGCGGTTGAGGTTCTCTCCCTGGAAGGGCAGATTATCCACGGTGACACGGAAGTCTTACGCAACGTCGTGCCATTGGCAGACGACACACGCGAGCTCATTCTCGACCTGTCAAACGTGACAACTGTAGACGCCCACGGGCTCGGCGTGTTGCTACAAGTGCGCGAGGTTTCCATCGCCCGGGGCATTCACCTCGAACTAAGAAATCCGAGCCAACCTCTGTTCAGAATCTTCGAAATCACCCGGCTGAATACGGTGTTCGACATCAATCCCAGTGTCGAATTCTCCCCCGAGTTTGCCTACGTACAGCGAATGCCTGTCGCTGCCTGATGCAACAGGCATCCGCTGCCCCCCGACACATTACTGCTTCTTAGTTTGAGCCTCTTTCAGCTTCGCGTGGGCTCGTTCGTAATTCGCCTTAAACAGAGCGGCATTCGGATCCTTGTTCTGCTCTCCGAGACTGCGCGCTTTGTCGTAAAGCGGTTCCGCGAGATCGATACGCCCGCCTTGTTCATAAGCTTCGGCCAGACTGTCGTAAACGTTAGCCGAAGACGGATAACGCTCGATGTTTGCCTTGAACGTGGCGATCGCTTCTTCCGGTTTGCCTTCGAACAACAACTGGTAACCCATCTGGTTGATGAGTCCTTCCGGCGCCGGAATCGAATAGCCAAACTTCTCGCTCAACTTCTTGTAATGCGCATCGGCGCCCTTCAGGCCGCCCAGCACTGCACCGCTCGTGAGATCACGAGGCGCCTGCCAGTCGGCGTAAACCTTGCGCAGTCCGAAATAATGACTGCGTAGCACGACCGACCCGTGGTCTTCGTCGCTCATGCGCTCGGCTTGCCACTCGAAACCCTTGATGTTTGTTTTCGCGAGTGCTTCTTTAAACTTGTCGAAGCTCTCGCCGATGGCGCCGGGCTCGTTACCGAGCGACGCAAACAAAGTGACGTTCAACTCCTTTTGATTCTTCAGGAAGGTTTCGGCGCGTTTCAACGCTTCGAAGTTCTCCCATTGCAGCGACGGACTGACCGCCACGTAGGAATTGAACAGCGTGGGCCTGGTGATCAGCGCGTGGATTGCGAATAGACCACCAAACGAATGGCCCGCGAAAATGCGATACGGCTGAACGCGAAATTCCTTCTCGATTTCGGGTATCAGCTCAGTTTCGAAGAACTTGAGAAAGTTGTCGGCGCCGCCGGCGGTCGGAAAGCGCAGTTCGCCGGCAGGGTTTTTGTCGGTCGACTTGGCGGGCGTCAGGTCTCGGGTGCGATCGGTG
>DASUOZ010000721.1:0-6218 GCA_036276375.1 Pyrinomonadaceae bacterium
GCAACTTCGCGTTATCAACTACAACGGCGACCTTAAATCTTTGATCCGCAGTCTGGCCGAACAACTGAACCTCAACGTCATTTTCGACAGACAGTCGTTCACGCAATCACGCACTATCGATCTAAATCTAAAGGACGTCACCACGGCGCAGGCGCTCGATTACGTTTTTCTTCAGGAGAGTCTGTTCTTCCAGAAGCTGAGCCGCCGAACAATTCTCGTCGCCGACCAGGCGCGCCGGCCGCAGTATCAACAACTCGTGCTGCGCACGTTCTACCTGTCAAACATGAAACCCGCCGATGCGCGCACACTCGTACAGCAGGCGATTCCGCCGTCAGTCGGCCGCCCGCAGACGATCGTTGTGCCTGACGACGCGACGAACAGTTTGACCGTGCGCGACACCGCTGAGAACGTGCGACTCATCGGCGAGCTCTTGCAGAGCGTCGATAAAGATCGCGCGGAAGTGGTGATGGACGTCAATATCTATGAAGTGTCGAAGAACGACTTGCTTCAGTTTGGTAACCAGATCGGTACAACCCTCGACACTGGCCTCGGCGGTTCGCCCGGCTTTTCACTGCTGTCCGATAACGGCATCGTCAATGCCGCCGCCGGTACAGGCGTCAACCTCGGCCAGTTCGTCGGTGGCGTTCCCACCGCGCTCGCAGCCGCACTCGTAATTCCACCTTCGTTCTTCCGCGCGTTCCGCAGCCGCGACAACACGAAGCTGATCGCTTCGACTCAGGTCCATGCGTTCAACGGTGAAGAATCGCAGGCGCGTATCGGACAACGCGTGCCGGTGCAAACCGCGCAGGCGTATCCGTTTGGTGTGCAGACAGGAACGCCGGTCCCGGGCGTGGGCGCTTTCCCGAGTGGTGGTTTCCCCGTAATCAACTACGAACCGACGGGTCTGACGTTGAAGTTCACGCCACAGGTCTATCCGAACCTCGACGTGCAGGTGAAGATGAGCATCGAGCAGAAAGACGTACTCGGAGCGAGCACGTTGACGCCGACCTTTACCGAGCGGCTTATGTCCGGTACGGCGCGCATTCAGAACAATCGCACGATGATGCTCGCCAGCGTTTCGACCGACATCGAAGCGCGTGGCCGCAAGGGAATTGCCTTCCTCGGTGGTCTCCCGATCGTGGGCCGGTTGTTTACGTCGCCTACGCGCGATCTGCGCACGGTCGACATCGTGATCAGCGTGACGCCACGCGTGCTGCGCGCGCCGGCAGTGACGCCGCGCGACGAAGAGATGCGTCCGAGCGGTACGTTGCAGTCGCCGACTACCGGCTCGCTCGCGGAGATGATTCGCGAAGCGGACCGTGAGGATCAGATTGCCGCGGCGCGCGCGATTCCACGCAACACGCACGTCCAACTGCCGGATGCGCCGGTGGAAGTTGCCAAACCTATTAACGCCACGGACACGAGCGCACAGAACACTAACCAGCAGACCACGACTGCACCGGCTGCAAATCCGCCGGCAACAGTCGCGGCTAACACTGCGAACACGGGCCAGGCTGCTCCGGCTTCGGTCCCGGTGAAACCACCAGATACAGCAACCGTCGCGCAGACCACGCCTGCACCGGCCCAACCTAAGGCCGGTGATTCGGGTGCGGTTGAAGAGTTGCCCTCGTTTGTTCCGGCGCCGAAGTCGTTGATTAGCGATCGGGCGGCGACGGAAGTGGCGACGGTGAATCCCGGCGGCAACGGCGCGATTCAGAACGCCGTGTTGACTTCGTTACCGAAATCCACCACGACCTCGCTCGATACCAAACTAGGTGCGGCCCGTGTGGCCCAGCTCAGTCTGCTCCAGGGCGACGACGTGATGAAGGTAGGAGAGAAGCGTCGCTACGCGATTCAGTTGAACTCCGATGTGTCGCTGAGTCTCGCGTTGCTGACCTTGAAGTTCGATCCGAAGGTGGTCAAAGTAAACACGCTGACGGCGGGCGATCTGCTGAGTAAGTCCGGTGAAGGAGCGCCGTTGTTCACCCCGTCGATTGATGCAAGCGGCGTTTGTATGATCTCGATCTCCTCGTTGAACGGGAAAGCATCGTTCAGAGGATCCGGACCACTGCTGTTCATCGAGCTCGAAGCGATCGGCGCCGGCAATGCCGCGCTCCAGTTCGTGAAGGAGACATTGCACCTGGTCGCCACCGACGCGCGCGACGTTACGTCGGAGATTGTTCAGGGAACAGCAACAGTGAAGCAATGACGTTTCTGCCCTGTGGCAGGACGCGAAAACGCGGCGACTGGCTGAACGGAATTCTTCTACCGGTCGCCGCATTCTTCTGAAAGCGCACGCGCTATGAAGACAACGCACGGAGAGCAGGGATTTTCGCTGATCGAACTGGTGATCACCGTGACGGTGTTGACCATTCTCACGCTCGGCGCCATGCCGCTCGTGAAGGTTTCAGTGAAACGCCAGAAAGAACAACAACTACGCGATACTCTGCGCCAGCTTCGCACCGCTATCGACGAGTTTCACCGTGACACGATCGGCATGGTCTGCACCGGCGCGGGTCTTCAGGGCGGAGCCGGTCTTAGTGGTGGCGGCGGCGGCGTTGCGCCACCGCCGGTAGGGATGATCGACCCGCGCAGTAAAGTGGTGATCAGCGACTGCACGTTGTTCGGCGTTGATAATCCCGATCACTATCCACCGGATCTCGAGACGCTCGTAACCGGCGTGAACGTGATGCCGCGCAGCGTCGGACCCGGCGGAGCAGGGAACCTCAATGTCGATGCAACCAAGGTGGGCCAGTTGTCGACGAAGCAGAAGGTTTACCTGCGTGCGTTGCCGATCGATCCGATGACGGGAAAAGCCGACTGGGACTTGCGCTCGAATTACGATGCGGCCGACTCAAACTCCTGGGGCGGCGAGAACGTTTTCGACGTGCGCTCGAAATCAAGAGAGACAGCTTTGAACGGAGAGAAGTACAGTGACTGGTAGTTTGCAACAGGCACGACGCGGATTCGTGAAAGCCGCCCACGCGGGTTTCACACTGCTCGAGTTGATGATCGTGATCTCGATCATCATCATCCTCGCAGCGATCACGTTGCCGCAGTATCAGAAGACCATCATGCACACCCGGGAAGCGGTGCTGCGCGACGACCTCTTCAAAATGCGCTCGCTGATCGATCAGTTCGCCGCGGACAAAGGACGTCTGCCGCAGTCGCTCGACGAGCTCGCCAGTGAAGGCTACATTCGCGATATCCCGCTCGATCCGTTCACGGGACAAAAAGATTGGGCCGTCACGACCGGCGAGGACCCCAACTCGACGGACGGTCAGCAAGGCGTGACTGACGTGCACAGCAGTTCGGCTGAGGTTTCCAGTGAAGGCACGCCGTACAGCCAGTGGTAGCATTGTCGATTTTTGATTGCCGATTGACGATTTGCGCTCCGTACGCGTCGATTCGCTATACGGACGCGCCGGCAAACGACAATCAAAAATCGACAATCGAAAATCAGCAATAGCTTATGTCCAATCTCTTTTCACGCGTTATCGATCCCTGGTATCCCTCGGCCGCTATCGGACTGGAAAAAGGCCAGGTGTCCGTCGTTCAACTCGAACGCGTCAAGGGCAGTGAGTGCCGTTTGAAACGCGCCGCCACCGCCGACATCGCGGAATCCTTAATCACGCCGAGTTTCGATGAACCCAACATCGCGGACCGCGGACAACTCGCCGCCATTCTCAGCGATCTGGCCGCGAGTGCCGGATTGCTGCGACAGAAGCGCTGGTCGTTGACGCTGCCGGAAGCCACCGCGCGAACGATCGTCTTGACGATGGAAAGCCAGTCTTCGGGGAGCGAGCTCCAGGACGTGCTGAAGTGGAAGATCGAGCGCGGCTTCGGCGCGCCTGTCGAAGAGTTGTCTGTTTCGCGCGAGCGTTTGCAGAAGGATGCGCAGGGAAGAGATCGTTATCTCGCGATCGGCGTCCGGAAGTCGGTGCTTGCCGAATACGAAACAGTGCTCGACTCGCTGGGCTGGCGAGCGGGACTAATCCTGCCACGTCACCTCGGTGAGGCGCAGTGGCTGGTGCGCAACGGCGCTGCCGCGGGCGACTCGCTGTTGCTGAGCGGCTCGAGTCATGGCTTTACGGGCGTCATCTTTCGCGACCGGCATCCGCTCATCGTGCGCACGGTGAGCTGCCAGCGGGGCGAGTTTGAAGACGAGTTTTATCGGTTTCTGTTGTTCTATCGCGACCGCAACACACCGGAGGCCGACAACGTTCCGCTTACGCGCCTGATGGTGATCGGTGGTGAATGCATCACGAAAGAGCGCGCCGGAGAAATCGTCAACGAGACCACCGGCGGCGATCTACGGCCACTGGCCGCCGAGGATTTGGGTTTGCAGTTGCCCAGCCGCGACTTCAGTTTCGACTCCATTGCCGCACCCGCCGGGCTGGCGACTCGTTCCTGGTAAAGGCAATCCACAGATTCCGCAGATTCATCTGTGTACTCTGTGGATGGGTTTAGCCTTTTGAAACAAAGGCGCTGTTCGAGACGTAACACCCCGGTATCATGAAAGCTTCTGCTTCGTCCCTTTCCCCTGCTTTTTCACGAGATCTGAGCCCCGTCAGCGACCGCGAACTGGTCGCCATCGCCGTCAGCGGCTTTGACGGCAGTTTCGAGGAACTCGTGCGACGCTACCAGCGTCCAATCTCGGCCTACGTTTACCGGATGGTGGGGAACTACGAGTCGGCCCTCGACCTTACCCAGGAGATCTTCATCAAGGTCTACAACTCGCTAAACCGCTACCGCCCGGAGTTCAAATTCTCCACCTGGATTTACAAGATCGCTCACAACGCCGCGGTCGACCATCTTAGACGTACGGCCACGCGCGAACAGTCGCTCGTCCTCGGTCCGGAAGGCGACACGTTTGACCTCCCACTCGAGAGCGCACGTCTCAGCCCGGAACAGGAAAGCGAACGAAAAGAAAGACGAAGCGAGATTGAGGCCGTCGTGCGCACACTGCCTGCGAACTACCGCGAGCTCATCATTCTGCGTCACTCACAGGACCTTAGTTACGAAGAGATCGTCGAAGTCACCGGCCTTCCCCTTGGCACCGTCAAGAACCGTCTCTTTCGGGCGCGCGAAATGATGCGCCAGCAGTTTGTCGATAAAGGAATCACCGGCATTTAATGACCAGGGTCGAGCAAAAGATCTGCCATAAAAACGTTATCGCTGCTTATGTCGACGGCGAACTAAGCGAAGTCGCGACGGCGATTTTCGAAGAGCACATCGAAGATTGTGCTGAGTGTCGCAGTGAATTGCGCGCACATCGCCTCTTTGTTTGCGAGCTCGATGCCGTCATGACTGACAAAGTCGAGATTCCCGTTCCGGACAACTTTTCGAAAGTGATCGCGGTTCGCGCCAGCAGCGATCTGCGTGGCGTGCGCACGCGCGCCGAACACCGGAAGGCCATCGTCATCTGTGTAGTCCTCGCCCTGACCGGATTTGGTCTACTCGGAGCGACAGCTCGCGACTCGGTTTTGGTGCTGATTGGTAAATTCCTGAGCGGCGTGTTTAGTCTCGGCTCGTTTATCTGGACTAGTATTTACGACGCTGTTGCCGGACTGGTGGTGATTTCCCGCGTGTTGGGCCGCAAGCTCGTCGTCGACGGCGGCTCGTTCGCCGTGGTCCTCGTGGTCCTCGCCGTCGGCATTGTTGTACTCTCGCGCTTGATCTCAAACTATCACCGCACGGGCGCAACCGAATAAAGGGGGCTCCGTGGGAATCGTTTATTTTCAATCCCGGCGCCAACACGCAATCCTTCAACTCTCCTACAGAAAACTCCTGGCGCCGATAGCGTGGGTGTTGTTGTTGATGACGGCGGTCTACGCGCAGGATTCCAACGCCGAAAACGTAGTTGTTGTTAACGGCACCACCGACAGCACCGTATTTGGGATGGGCAACTCCGTCCGCATCACCGGCACCGTAAAACAGGGTGCGATGTCGCTGGGCGGCGATGTGATCGTGGAAGGCGTGGTCGAAGGCGACGTCGCTACGATTGGCGGGTCAGTGATTCAACTGCCCGGGTCGAGCATCGGCGGCGACGTCATCGTTCTCGGCGGCACTTATCGGGCCGACGACGCGACCGCCAAACGCAACCCCAGGAGCATGACCATCATGTACGCGGGCTACCAGGAGGAGCTCCGCGAAATGATGCGCAATCCAACCGGGCTGTTCAGCCCGCACTGGACCCCGACGTATCTCGGGACCCG
>DASUOZ010000722.1:0-4234 GCA_036276375.1 Pyrinomonadaceae bacterium
GAGCAACGATTCCAGCAGTTGTTCAGCCTCGTCACGATTCAGATCCTCGCGACGAACGAGACGCGCAATGAACGCTGGTAAGGGTTGGGCCATGTGAGGTCTTAGAGCTTCAGGAAATTTGCCAGCAGTTGTTTGCCTTCAGACGTCAGGATCGACTCGGGATGAAACTGGACGCCTTCGACCTTCAGTTCACGATGACGCAAACCCATAATTACGCCATCCTCAGTCCGCGCGGAAATTTCGAGTGACGCCGGCAACGATTCTTCCTCGACAATCAGCGAATGATAACGCCCTGCCTTAAACCGATCCGTCAACCCGGCAAAAATCGTCTTGCCGTCATGAATAACTTCCGACGCCTTGCCATGCATCAACTCCGGCGCCCGGATCACGCGTCCGCCAAACGCCTGCCCGATCGCCTGATGCCCGAGACAAACACCCAGCAACGGCACTCTTCCCGCGAAACGCGGGATCACATCGAGCGTGATGCCCGCCGTGTCGGGCGTGCCTGGTCCAGGCGAGATCACGATTCGTGTCGGGCGCAAACGCGACTCAATCTCGTGCACAGTCACACGATCGTTTCGACGCACTTCCACGTGCTCGCCCAGTTCACCGAGATACTGCACGAGGTTGTAAGTAAACGAATCGTAGTTGTCGATTACGAGCAGCATCAGGGTATGCTTCTGAAAAGCGGCACGAGTTTGTTGTGGCCGTTCCGTACGGCCCACTGCACCGCCGTGATTCCATCATTGTCTTTCATCGAGGCGTCGGCGCCGCGACTCAACAGCAAACGCGCCGCTTCCTCGTGTCCATGAACCGCAGCCCACATCAACGGCGTGCCACCGACTTTGTTCTGTGCGTTTGGGTTTGCGCCTTTGTCCAGAAGCAGGCGAATGATCTCAACGTTGCCTGACTGCGCGGCGCCGTGCAACGCAGCGTCGCCGTCGTTATCGACCGCATTCACGTCCGGGCCGCGCGCCAACAGCTTCTCGACTCGCTCCTTGTTATCGCGCCACACAAAAGCAGATAACGCCGGCCTGCCGTTCAACCCGCGCGAGTTTGGATCGAGCTCGGGACGCTGCAACAGCGCGTCTACCACATCTTCATACATCGCTTCGATCGCATGGCTCAGCGCCGTGTAGCCGCGCTTGTCTGTCACGTTGGGATCGACCCCGCGCGCCAACAGTACGTTCACGACCTTGAGATCGCCACGCGCCGCCGCTGCGATCAAAACGGTGCGGCCGTCGCTGTTCTGCGCGTTTGGATTTATGCCGCCGTCGACGAACGCGTTGATGGCCATCGTGTCGCCCGCCTGTGCCGCCGCGAAGAAACCCTTTTCGTCAAACTCGTAGCCACGCAGCTTGACTATCCGTTGCGCGGCTTCGGGCGCCGGCTGCGGGCCGCCCTCCAACTTCACACAGCCGCTGGACACGAGCAGAACACTCAAGCTCAGCAAATAAAGAGTTACTTTTTGCATGGCGCTACCATTGCACGATTGATCTTCACGGGCTTCTCTGGTTTTTCACCTTCGACCGGCGCCTGGTTGATCGCGTCGACCACTTCCATTCCTTTCGTCACGGTGCCAAACGCAGCAAACTTGCTGTCAAGATGTGGCGCTTCGCGCACGAGAATGAAGAAATGCGTCGTGGCGCTGTTTGGCTCGTTGGTGCGGGCCATCGATACGATGCCGCGAACGTGTTTGACGAGGCCTGGTTCGTCCGGCAAACGGCGCAGCGTGCGTTTGGCTAGTTCGGCATTCCACTTCTCGCTCGTCTGAAGATCGCCGCCCTGGATAACAAAACCGCGAACGACGCGACTGAAGACGGTCGTGTCGTAGGCGCCAGTGGCTGAAAGGTTAAGAAAGTGTCGCACTGCTTCCGGTGCGACTTCCGGCATCATCGCGATCTCGATCGCGCCCGCTTCGGTTTCCAGCGATACGCATTGACTCGCAAGTTTCTCGACGGACGCGCCATCGAACGGGTCGGGCGTTTCCGCTGGCGTTGTTGCCGCGCGAGCGTTCGCTTTCTTCGGCGGTTCCTGAGCCGAGAGACAAAGGTACAGGGATAAAAACCCGGATAGAAAGACTGTCAAATACTTCACAACCCTCGCTCCGCCATTTCGATTGCGCGAAACATCGCGCGTGCCTTGTTCACAGTTTCCGCATACTCGTGCTCGGGAACGGAGTCAGCCACAATACCGGCGCCCGCCTGCACACTCGCCTCACCATCACGCAAAACGATCGTGCGGATCGCGATGCACGAATCGAGATTGTCCGCGTAGTCGAGATACAAAACCGAACCCGCGTAAATCCCGCGCCGGTCGGGTTCGAGCTCGCGAATGACCTCCATCGCACGAATCTTCGGTGCGCCCGTGACTGTTCCCGCGGGAAAACACGACGCGAGCGCATCAAAGCGATCGAGCCCGTCGCGCAAACGCGAACGTAAACTCGTCTCCAGATGCTGAACATGTGAGTAACGCTCGACGGCCATCAAATTCTCGACCTTCACCGAGCCGTAATCCGAAACACGCCCGAGATCGTTGCGACCGAGATCGACGAGCATCATGTGCTCCGCAACTTCCTTCTCGTCAGTCTTCAGGTCCTCGCTCAACATCCAGTCTTCCGTTTCCGTCGCGCCACGTTTGCGCGTGCCCGCGATCGGGCGGTAGTCGAGCCGCTGCCCGTGACAACGCACCAGCATCTCCGGCGACGCGCCGATCACCGTCTCCTCACCGGCGCGCAGGAAAAACATGTATGGCGAGGGGTTGATCGCGCGCAGCGCCCGGTAGATCTGCAACGCCTCGCCGGTAAACTTTGCCGAAAATCGCTGCGACAGCACGACCTGATAGCAGTCACCTGCCGCGATGTAGTCTTTCACGCGGCGCACGCCGTCTTCGAAAGCCCGCCTGGTCCAGTTTGATTGCAGCGAGATGTTTTTCGTCTCCTGGCGAATCGGCGGGCGCGTCGGCAGCGATTCGCCTTCGAAGATCACCTTCTCAACTTCCAGCGTGCGCGCGACGGCTTCGTCGTAAAGCTGCCGCAAACGCTCGTGACTGCCGTGCGCCTCTTCGGTGAGAACGATCGAAACGATTTCGAGCCGCTGCTTGACGCGATCGAAGGCGATCACCGTGCGATAGAACATCCAGAGCGCGTCGGTTGGACCAGTGAGCGGCTGTGTTCGGTCGTCTCGCAGGGCAGGTTCAAACCATTGCGCCGCGTCGTAACCTACGTAACCAACCGCGCCACCCGCAAACGGCACGAGCCCCGGGCGACGCGCGAGTGAACGCTGGCGGAAGTAGTCGCGCACCCACTCGGTCGCGACGATGGGAAACGTTTCGGTCTTGCCGTTGCGCTCGACGAACGTCTGAAACCCCTGACCGCGAACGACGATGTCCGGCTCGGCACCGAGAAACGAATAGCGCGCGATACGTTCGCCACCCTCCACAGATTCCAGCAAAAACGAGTAACGCGAATTTCCTGCAATGCGCATAAAGGCGCCGACCGGCGTATGCAGATCCGCGAGCACAGATCGCACCACCGGCACGACATTCCCCTGCCGCGCCTCGCGTTCGAACGCCTCAAAACTTGAAGGCTGTAGGTCCAGCATTACACTTAAGGTCGTCTTAGGCCACAGACGAACACAGACAACACGGACTGAACAGGCAGTTTATTGGTCAGTGTTAGTCTGTGTTCGTCCGTGGCACATTCTTACTCACAACGGACGGTTCGTAGAAAGCCAGTGCCCGCCATCGACTACTAGAACTACACCATTGATGAAACTGGCCGCGTTTGAACAAATGAAAACCGCTGCCTTTTCAATATCAACGATCCGGCCAAACCGTCCCAGTGGAACACTCTTCTTCAGTTTCTCTTTGAACGGTTCGGGAACGAGCCGCGTCATCCCCTCCGTGTCTTCGATCGGCCCCGGCGCGATCGCATTCACCCGAATCCCATAGCGCCCCCACTCAACCGCCAGATTGCGCGTCAACGCATCGACCCCCGCCTTCGCCGCTGAAACGTGGAGCTGCATCGGCGTGCCGAGATAATGCAGCGTCGCACTAATATTCAAAATCTGCCCGCGATGCTCTTTGAGCTGCGCAAACGCCACCCGACAAACGTTGAACGTGCCCTTCAGATCGATATCAACCACGGTGCCAAACCCATTCGGCGACAACTCTTCAGCTTTGCAAAGAAAATTCCCCGCCGCGCCGTTCACCACGATATCGATCTTGCCAAACT
>DASUOZ010000723.1:0-8176 GCA_036276375.1 Pyrinomonadaceae bacterium
CGCCGCACGACTTCGACCGAGCAATGCGCTCGCGCCGCTACCGCGGAAGACACGCTTCCGAGTAGCAGACGATCGATGCCTCTCGTTCCTTTGGCGCCAACAAAGATGCAGCCGGCGCCCCAGGTATGAGCTTCGTCAAGAAGCGCATCGGTAGGATTACCACGTCTGATTAAAACCTCCGCATGCAGTCCCGCCTGGCGAATTCTCTCGGCCCATGGTTCGAAGATCTCGCGCACCTGGTCCCAGTTTTTCTCGTCCGCAACCTCGATCCATTTCACCGCCGATGACCCGTCGGTCGCGGCGGCCGCGACGGGCATAACGGTGTCCACCACAACCAGCAGACCAACTTCAGTTCCCTTCGGCCAGTTACGATTGCAGACCGCATCCACCGCCGCGTTCGAATCAGACGAATTGTCTACGCCGATCAGAATGCGAACCGGCGCGGCTGTTTTCGTTTCCGAATGACGCGCGATACGCACCGAACAGTGCGACTCGTAGAGCACTCGTTGCGAGATGCTGCCGAGTATCAGCCGCCCGCCCAAAACCGAATGACCGCGAGCTCCCATGACGATGAGGTCGGGCTTCCACTCGTCGCCTTTCCTGATCAGCGCCCAGGCCGGCGAATCGGCCTCTGCCTGATGAGAAACTCGCCAGCTCGGAAACTCCGTTCGAAGCTGTTCACTCGCAGCCTTCGCCAAATCCTCGGCCTGGCCCAACTTCCGCCGCGCGCGCTCGTGCGCAAACCGAACGCCTTCGGGCACGTACATGGGAAACGTATTATCAAGCACTTCATCAACCGGCGGCGGAACGAAAACGTCCGCCACCGACATGACCAATGCTTCGGCGTCAGCCGGCAATCCGGCGTGCTGCAAATCTTCAAGCACGGCGGCCGCGGCCTCGGAACCGTCATAACCAATGAGAATTTTCATACCTGGTCCACTCGTTACGGTCTAATCGCAACCTTCATCACACCATCGAGTCGTTCGCCAAACAGATCGTAAGCTTCGGCGATATTGTCCAGCGCGAACGTGTGTGTCAGCAACGGCGTGAGATCCACGCGGCCATGACGCACGACTTCCATCAATCTGCGCATGCGTTCTTTGCCGCCCGGACAAAGCGTCGTCACGATGCGGTGATCGCCGATGCCCGCCGCAAACGCTTCATACGGAATTTGCAGCTTGCCCGAGTAGACGCCCAGGCTCGACAGCGTTCCCGCCGGTCGCAGACATCGTAACGCGCTCTCAAACGTTTGTTGAGTGCCGAGCGCTTCGATCGCGACGTCGGCGCCGCCGCCTGTGAGACGCTTTACTTCCGCCACCACATCAACGTCACGATAGTCGAGCGTGATGTCCGCACCCATACGCTTCGACATCGCCAGCCGATTCTCGTCGCCATCAACACCGATAGTCAACGATGCTCCCATCAGTTTCGCGCCGGCCGTCGCGCATAGACCGATCGGGCCCTGTGCGAAGACGACCACCGAGTCGCCGATTTTTATCTGAGCCGACTCAGCACCACCAAAACCGGTCGAGGCGATGTCGGCGAGCAGGACCACTTGCTCGTCCCTGAGCTCGTCGGGAATCTTCGCCAGGTTTGCCTGCGCAAACGGCACCTTCAAAAACTCAGCTTGCGCGCCGTTGATCGTGTTGCCGAACCGCCAGCCACCCAACGCTTCGTAACCTTCACCGCGGCCGCATTGCGCCGCGTGTCCTGACAGGCACGCGCGACACTGGCCGCACGGTGTAATGGCGCCGACGAGCACGCGATCGCCGATGTTGTATCCGGAAACACCTTCACCGAGTTCCTCGATCACGCCGACCGGCTCGTGACCGATCACCAAACCGGACGCCACCGGATATTCGCCCCTCACGATGTGCAGATCGGTTCCACAGATCGTGGTGAGCGTGACACGGATCACAGCTTCACCCACGCCGGCGCGCGGTTTTTCTACTTCTTCAACCCGAATCCTGTTCTTGCCGTGAAAAACATTTGCTTTCATGTCACCACTTCCTTGCTTGAACACCTAACAACTTCCACAGAACACTTCGCATGAGAAACAACCGCCTGCGAAACAGAACCGAGCAGGAACCGTTTCCAGGCGCCGTAACCATGCGAGCCAACCACGATGAGATCGGCGCCCCAGTCTTCCGCTTCATCAAGGATTACGACCCGCGGTGGACCAGGCAGTAAGGTCGCATCAGTCGTGAACGACTTGTTGGCCTTGAGTTTTTGCAGCGCCTGATCGATCACGCCTTGCGCCTGCTTGCGAAGGGCGACATCCATCTCCTCGAAGTAATTGGCCGGTATTGCCCAGCCTTCGGGCGTGGGCGGCGTGGGAAGTTCGAATGCCGTCAGCACCTTGACCATCGAACCTTCCGGCCAGGGCCGGCGCGCAACTTCGCGCACCGCCGCATCGCTACACGACGAACCATCGATTGCCAGGAGTATCTTCATTGACTTTACCTCCTCAGATCACGTCACTGTTTTGCGTGCACGGTCCGTACCACTGATGTTGCCGGCAGTTCGGGCCATTCTCACCGCTCCCGGTCGAGAAATGCGGGTTCTGACTGAGGAAAACTTCGCATATACCAGAGGATTTCCCCATTAACTCGCGGCCTAACTACAAAAGCCGCCTCGTTTTACGGGGGCACAAACTTTGCCAAGCAAATAAACGGCGGGTAAATGAAACAACTAAGTGGAGGGCATCATGGCAACACTTCGCTCTTATATCGATTCGGGTCACCAGCTTCCGATGACTCCCGCGCCAACCATGACCGACGAACAGCAGCACGAAGTGCGCTGTGGCATGTGCGCGAGGGAGCTTTTCGTGGATGACGAAGGCTATCGTCTCTACATGGAAGCGATGACGTCGGGGTTAGACAACCCCTTCCTTTGCGAGATCTGCAACGAGGAGTACGACGACCTCGCTTACGAAGGATAGATTTAGCGACGCACACCAACCAACGGGCGCGGCGCAACCGTAGACACCCGAATTCGAGCGTCGAGGATGGTTGCGCCCGTCGCGTGGACCACAAACGGATTGCAATCGAGCTCCGCGATCTGCGGAATGTCTTCAACCATAGCGCTCACTCGTAACACGCCATCTTCGAGCGCGGCGACGTCCGCGGGAACACTGCCCCGAAAACCGGTCAGCAACGGATACGTCTTCAACTCGCGAATCATGTCCGCTGCATCTTCCTGCGACAGCGGAGTGATACGCACGGAAACGTCGCGCAACAACTCAACCTGCACACCGCCCGCGCCGCACGCCACGACTGGACCAAACTGCGGATCGTGTACCACACCAACCAGCATCTCCACACCGCGTTGGGCCATGCGCTGAACCACAAAGCCTGAGGCAACGTGTCCTCGTGAGCTCAACACTTCGCTCATCTCGCGGGCCGCCGCGCGCACAGCGTCTCCGCCGTTGAGATGAAGCCTGACGCCGCCCGCTTCAGTCTTGTGGACCAAATCGGGCGCAATCGCTTTAAGCGCGACTTCGGATGCGAACTCTTCCGCGGTTGCGGCAGCTTCTTCGGCATCGGCTACAATTCTCTGCTCGATCAACGGCAAACCATAACAGGAACAGAGCGCCGCCACTTCGTCCGGTGTTAACCAACCCTCACCGCGCATTAGCGCCGCCGCCACGATGGCCGCGGCCTCATCGGCGCGTATGTCTGCAAAGCGCGCGGGGTAAGTCTCGCGGCGTTCACGCCATTGCCGGTAGCGTGTCGCCCGCGCGAGGGCAATCGCGGCGGTTTCGGGAAATGAGTACGACGGAATGCAGACGTTTGCGCTTCTTAACTCCGGCGGCGCAGGCTGGGCGGAGAGAAAGACGCTCAGCAAAGGTTTGCGCTGACCGATCTGCTGCCTCGCCTCGACGATTGCTTTCGCAACGTCGTTGGCACGAGTGACGAGTGGCGGCGTGAAGATCACGATCAGCGAATCAACATTGTCGTCGGTGCCGGCGATTTCGATTGCTTTCCGGTAGTGCTCAGCGGGTGCTGAGGCGATCATGTCGACTGGATTTCCCACGCTCGCACCGGCAGGAAGAAACGCGCGCAATCTGGCCTGGCTGCTTTCCGACAAAACCGGAACCTCGAGTCCGCGCGCCTCACATGCATCGGCACAAAGAATCGCCGGACCACCGGCGTTCGTGATGATGGCGACGCGACGTCCCGCGGGCAGCGGCTGGTTCGCCAGCAGCGATGCGACGTCAAACAGTTCTGCCAGCGTGTCTGTCCGAACCACGCCGGCTTGTCGAAAGAGCGCATCGACAGTTACGTCGGATGCCGCAATGAGGGCGCCGGTGTGAGATGAAGTCGCCCGCGCACCGGCAGCCGAGCGGCCACTCTTCACTACCGCGATCGGTTTCTTGCGTCCGACGCGCCGCGCGATCTCCGAAAACTTCCGCGGGTTCCCAAACGACTCCAGATAAAGAAGGATAACGTCCGTATCGTCGTCAGCTTCCCAGTAGCGCAACAGGTCATTTCCCGAAATGTCAGCTTTGTTACCGACGGAAACAAACGTCGAGATGCCCAGGCCCAGCGAGCCGGCAAACTCCATGATCGCCAAGCCCAGCGCGCCGCTCTGCGACGAGAAGCCGACGCGCCCGCGCGGCGGAGTTCGGGGCGCGAACGTCGCATCGAGCAACACCGCCGGGTTGGTGTTCGCGATGCCCATGCAGTTTGGGCCAATCAATCTCATACCGGCGCCGCGACAGACACTCAGCAGCTCGGCCTGGCGCGCCTTCCCTTCTTTGCCGGTCTCCGAAAAACCAGCCGAGATGACGACCAGCGCTTTTACGCCTTTCCGTGCACACCCGGCCGCAACTTCAACCACCTGCGCCGCCGGCACAACGATCACGGCGAGATCTACCGGACCGGGAATCGCCTCAACCGAAGGAAACGCCTGCACGCTTTCGATCTCGGCTGCGGCCGGATTGACCGGGTAAACGGGACCTTTGAAGCCATAACTCAAAAGGTTATGCAAGATCTCGCCGCCGATCGTGCCGCGTTGACGTGAAGCTCCGATCACCGCCACCGCGCGCGGCTCGAAGAAGAGTTTCAAAGCATTTAC
Source organism: Pyrinomonadaceae bacterium (assembly GCA_036276375.1). Classification (GTDB taxonomy): domain Bacteria; phylum Acidobacteriota; class Blastocatellia; order Pyrinomonadales; family Pyrinomonadaceae; genus PSRF01. The sequence continues at coordinate 5,080 of DASUOZ010000723.1, forward strand.
CGAGGCTATGGAATCGCGTCGTTCAAACTGCTTGCGAGCTTCGTCGGTAAACGACGTCGGAAAAACCACGTGAAGCTGTCCGGCATTCGCACTGACTTCGAGCGGAAAACCCGACGCTCGAAACACACGCAGCATCGCATGGTTCGCCGCCACAACCTCCGCCTCGAACACTTCGATTCCGTTCGCTGCCGCAACCTGCGCGAGCTGGCCCAACAGGATCGTACCCAGCCCGCGTCCCTGAAAATCGTTCGCGATCGTAAACGCGACTTCAGCACGTTGCTCTTCGAAAGCAACGTAGAACGCGTGGCCCACTACGCGCCCGTCGTCGCCACTCGACGCAATCAGTCCAAAAGCATGGTCCAGACTCGCTTCGCGATGCGCTTCGGCAGCAAGCGACGCGCTGTTCTGCTGGCAATAAAACCGCAGCCACCGTGATTCGTCCGACAGCGAGGTGAGCAACGCGCAGAGCCCGACTTCATCTTCGGGGCGCATCACGCGAATGTGCACCGTCGAGCCGTCGCGCAAGACGACGTCTCCGGCGCGAGACACGTTCACGTTCTTCGGCGCAGTTGTTTGCTTGTCAGGCATTGATGCGGAGTGTACCTGATGGCTTACCCTTCCGAAACTCCCGTCACGCGCTCGATGCGAATCCTGAACACAATGACTTCAGCGACTGCGCCGTCAATCGCGATCGCCGACTCAACCGGCGTCAGCATGGGAAACTTGCGCAGCAGCTTGGCGAGAATCTCGGCACGCTCGTTCGATCTCGTAACTTCCTCGTAGCGACCGAAAACGATTGCACTTTGCCAATGCAAGTCGCTTTCGATTTGATCGACCTGAACACACGCTCGAGGATTCTCCCGCAGGCCCGTAATCTTCAATCCGGGCAGCGAATGGCTGTACAGGTAATCACCGTCGAGCAGGCAGTTGATCGGAATCACGTAAGGTTCCCCATTCACGATGCAACCGAGTCGCGCAACGCGCGCGACGTCAAACAGCCGGCGCGCCGCCTCGTTACTGAGCATCTGCATCATCGTTTACCTCTCGAACTACATTAGGCGTTTCTTACGTACAACCTCCACCGAACAATGTGCCCGCGCGGCAACGGCCGCCGAAATGCTGCCCAAAACGAATCGTTCGAAGCGATTGCTGAAGCCCGCTGAGCCAACAAAAATGCAGTCAGCGCCCCACTCTTCCGCGGCCTTGGGTAACTCCCGCTTGGGATCTCCTTCTCTGAGATCACAAGTCACTTTGAGAACCCCAGGCCGCAGCACGTCGAACGACTGTTTTGCGATGTCCTTGAGCCAGTCGCGCTCCGCGCGTCGGTCCTCGTCGATGATCTTGCCGAGCGGTGGGATAATTTTTCCCAGAAACTCCGGTGCACTTGGATCGTCAACGGCAATTACTTTGACCTCACTCTGAGCAGGCCACCGGCGTGCGGCAACAGCCCGCAATGCTTCTTCACTCGCGGGTGATCCGTCAGTGCCGACGATGATTCTCACCGGCGAGTTTGGCTCTTCAACTCGACCACGAGCGATTCTCACCGAGCATAAAGCTTCGGTTAGTACGCGCTGCGAAACACTGCCCAATACAAACCGTCCGAGCGCCGTGCGGCCGTGCGAGCCAACCACGATCAAATCGGGCTTCCACTCATCGGCCTTCGCCACCAGTTCCCAGGCCGGCGAGCCACACGCTGAATCGGCAGTGACTTTCCAATTCGGAAAGCGACTTTGCACTCGGTCGCGCGCGCGTTCTGCCAAAGCCAAAGCTTCCTTCGCAGCTTCACAGCGCTTTGCGAAATCACGTTGTAATTCAGCCGGTGAATGTGCGGTTCGCGCCTCCTCGATGATCTCGTAACTGGAAGGCGGCGGAGGTGGCAGCCAAACCTCGGCAACTGAAAGAATGTGAACCTCACCAGTCTCGGCCAGTCCCGCCTGCGCCAGATCATCAAGCGCCGCATCGGCACATTCCGACCCGTCGTATCCAATCAGAACTCTCATAACCTTCACCTCAAGCAACAGTTAATTCGCAAGCGTCGTACCCGCCGTAATGCCTTGAAGTCGCAGGTAGTTTCGGCCGAGTTGGGGAGTTTTACTCATCGGAGTGCGGAAGCTTACTCAAACTCGGGCCGACAGATGCGCGGTTTTTTCACCAAACACGCGCGGGAATTAAGTGGCATATCGCTTGCGCCTCGACGCGGTGCGAATTGAGACGAGCTACCCATTTCTTAACAGTGCTCGAAGCAAAGGAGGTTAACGACCATGTCAACGGATGAGCGCGATATTCTCGAACTCCTCAAAGAGGAACTGGATTTCATCGAAAAGGGTGGTTACGGACGATCAGTTCGCACACCATGGCAGGAGAAATCCGCTTTTCAGGATTCTCTGACGTGCATTAACTATGGTTATCCCTATCGCGCTCACCCGTGTAATGAATGCCACCTGCTCGATTTTGTTGATCCCAAAAACCGGACCCAGTCGGTGCCCTGCCACCACATTCCTTTAAATACTGATGGGGACACCATCGAGGACTTGGAGCTGCAGGACAACCAGGCGAAGCTCGAGCGAGAAGTGAGCGCGTGGCTTCGCGCCAGAATCAACGAGATCGAGCAGGAGCGCGCTGCAAACGCGAGTGGCACAAAATGAAAGCTCGCGTAACTATAGATGGCAACGAAGCAGCCGCTTACGTTGCCTACAAAACAAACGAAGTAATTGCTATCTACCCGATCACGCCTTCATCACCAATGGGTGAATGGGCGGATGCCTGGACCGCGGCCGGCGAAAAGAACATCTGGGGCATGAAACCGTTTGTGCGGGAGATGCAGTCTGAAGGTGGCGCCGCCGGCGTGGTCCATGGCAGTTTGCAGACAGGCTCACTGACAACAACTTTTACCGCCAGCCAGGGCCTGCTGCTCATGATCCCAAACATGTTCAAGATCGCCGGCGAACTCACCAGCACGGTGTTTCACATTGCCGCTCGGACCATCGCCACTCACGGCCTCTCGATCTTCGGCGATCACAGCGACGTTATGGCTGCCAGATCCACCGGTTGGGCCATGCTGTTCGCCAACTCGGTACAGGAAGTAATGGACTTCGCG